>JBIOXX010000033.1:0-2698 GCA_044869875.1 bacterium
TCGACCACGCCCTTGCCCAAAGCCCCGGTCAGCGGGTGGTTTAGGCCTTCCTCGATGCCGCAGAGGAAGGTTCCCTCGAGGCTGGTCTGGAATTGGCGCTTGATCAGGCCCTGCTGCTCGTCGAGGAACTGAGCGCCGGCGGCATGGGGATTGCGGCTCGGATCCACGCTCACGTAGTTGCCGAGCTCGCCGTCGCCGACCACGGTGATCAGGTCCTGGCCTTCGATCTTCCGGAGGTCGAGAATGCTGCGCTCATCCTTCTCGTCGATGACGCCGTCGAGGTTGAGATCTTGGTCGGCCTTTTTCGTGAAAGCCGCCCCCAGCCGAATGTCGAGCTTGGCGATATCGATCCGCAGCGGCAAAAAGCCGATGTCCTGGCCGTAATAGGTCACTTCCCGGCCGTCGACCGCGCGGAGATCGGCGTCGCCGTGCATGCCGTTGATCGTGGCCACGAGATGCAAGGTGCCGTCGTTGGCGGTGGTGATTTCCTTCACGTCGACGGTTCCAAGCGAGAAGGTGTCGGGATCGAACTCGATGCTGGTGTCGCCGCCGCTGACCACCTGCTGTTCCAGCTCATGGCAGACGTAGCCGGGAGTGGTGGCGGTCTTCTTGAAAATCCCCAAGACCAAATCCGAAGTCTCGGGCCGATTGAGGTACTTCAGCAGCACCGTCTTAACGTCGCCCTCGACCAGCTTCTTGTCGACGTCGAGGTTGAGGCCGCGATGGGTCATGGTGCCGGTGCCGGAGGCGATCTGGCCGTTCTCCACGAACTTCATCGGCGTGCCGAAGGCAACGGCGCCGGCGTAGTAGGACGAGGAGCGGGTTTGCTCGTTGCCGGCCTTGATCTGGTCGACGCTCTTGATCTCGTAGATGTTGACGCCGAAGATCGGCTCCAGCTTCACCGTGAAGATGCCCTGGGTGCTGTCGTAGCTGAAATGCTCGGTGCCAACGACCTTGACGCCGTTCAGCGCCACTTCGGGGTCGAAACCGAGGTTGCCGGTCTTGCACT
The DNA here is from genome assembly GCA_044869875.1 of bacterium. Taxonomy (GTDB): domain Bacteria; phylum UBA10199; class UBA10199; order DSSB01; family DSSB01; genus DATEDP01. The sequence continues at coordinate 1,010 of JBIOXX010000033.1, forward strand.
CATCGTTGATCGTCGGGAGACTGGCGGTGCCGCCGCTGTTGCCGGTGGTCTTACTCGGAACGAAGGTGTAGCAGAACTTCAAGTCGACTAGCTGGCCGCTGGCGCTGTTCTGGGTAACGACTCCGTCCTTCTCGGGCGAGATAATCTTGATGCGCGGCCCGCCGTCGGCATTGAACACCGTGAACTCGACGATCGAAGGCTCAGGCGCGGCATCGCCGAGCGCCGCGTCGAGAGCCGGGCTGCGGGCGATGACCTTGATCTTGTTGACCCCCTGATGGAGCGGAACCCGGCCGGTGACGGTGGTGTCGGCGCCTTCGCTGGTCGGCAAGGCCACCACCGAGGACTGGATCTCGTCGTTCTCGTTGGAATCGTTGAACTTGACCTGGATGCCGGCGCCGCCGGCGGTGAGCAGCTTGACCTTGAGGTTGAGGAACTCGGCGGCGATCACCGCGTTGTTCTCGACCGGGTCGGTCTCATGTCCGGCCGCGGCCAGCTTATTGATCGGGCTCGGCACGGCTTGGGCGAATTCGATCTCCGGAGCTTCGAGCCGGGTGCCGGTGACCATGATCGAGAAAAGCTCGTTGCCGGCCCCGCCCTCGAGGACGCGGAAGGCGCTGACCACGATGGTGAAGTGGCCGGCTCCGCTCAAACCCACCGCCGCCGAAAACTTCCCGATGTCGGGGTTGTCGGTGGACTGCACGTCGGCGGGCATGATCGGAATCTCGGCCGAGGCTCCACCACCGCTGTTGTTGAAAACGCTGATCACCGCCACCGGATCGCTGGCGCTGAAGACCGCAAGCTGAGTCAGGTCAATCTTGCCGATGACGTCGACGCCGGGATGGACGGTCTCGAAGCCGTCTTGAGGGGTGTCGAGGCAGAGGAAGGTTCCGGTCGGATCGCAACCTTCAATTTCATCGGCCTCGGCTTCGAGAGCTTGGACCTGTCCCGATTTTTGGGAGCGAACTTTGAATTGAGCAGCCTGGCGATAAACGATCGGCGCGGTCCGGCCGAGCAAGGTGTTGTAGTAACCGTTGCCGTTGCCTTGCAGCCCTTGGCTGGGATCGACCGAGTAGGTGTCGTAGATCCGATCCTTCAGCGGATCGCTGAAGTCGTCATAAACTTCTTTGCCGTTGAAAAAATTTTCGGCGGTGTTGGGTGGCAGCGCTTCGGCGGTCTCGGTGGACTTTTCTTCGGGCGGCGGAACGTTGACGTGGATATTAGGTTCGATGTCGGAGGGAGCGGGTTGATTGAGGCTGGGATCGGAATCATCGCGGTCTTGGCTGGAACCGCAAGCGTTGAGCAAACTCAGAGAGAGAATTATCGCGAGAAAAAATCGGATGTATCGACAAGAACGCATCGTTCGACTCCCTGCACCAACCGCCAGACGTGCCCCCCCTAACATTAGTCTCGGTGACCTCTAGGCAAAGTTGCTAAGCGTTTCCAAGGATTTTACGAAGGATTTCGAAGGCTTATGGCGCAGTGAGTCAAAACCTAGAAGGTTCCACTGACACCAAGATTGAAGCCGGTTCTGCCGTCGGTGCTGGCATTCACCTGGACGGTAGGCTTGCTCGGATCGGCCTTGCCCTTCTTCTCCAAATCCTGAAGCTTTTTCTCGGCTTCCTTGCCTTTCAACCCATCGTACTTGATCTTGTCGAAGACCAGTTCGACTAGGCCGTTAAAGCCATAACT
>JBIOXX010000034.1:0-2419 GCA_044869875.1 bacterium
GATTCGGCCGGATCAGCTCCGCGAAGCCATCATCCGCCATCAGCGGCAGGCTTTGAACGAATACAATCAACGTCGCGAGGCTGAGGCCCAGGAACGAACCCGGGCCGGTGTCGACCCGCTGCTTCGCCTGCCCGGCGAGGGAGGCTTCGATGCCTTTTTCCAAGGCTTGATCCGGGTTCATGGCGAAGACGGCGCGCGGGATGAAGCCCTACGCTGGAGCCAAGCTCTGCAAAATTTCGCGGGTAACAATTCGAATGAAGGAAATCCGAGCGGCGGAAACTCCGGCGAGGGAAATTCCGGAACCAACGGTTCGGGCGAAGGCCCGGCCACGCCTCCTTGAAGTAACCGCGGTCCGGGCATCGTCCAAGCCCGGCCGCAACGAGCGGAATCGGCCCTCGATCCGGCCCAAGCCTTGATCGAGTGGATGCCGCGGGAGGCGATGCAATCGATCGCCCGGCGGCTCCCGGAGAGCGTGGCCGAAACCGGCTGGACCGGCCTTCCGCTGATCGCCGAGGCCATGGCTCGGGGCTTGAGCCTGGCCCACGAGGGCATTGTCGACGCTGAAAATTTAAGCACGCTTCGATTCCATTTGAGGACCCGGGATTGGATCCGCGATGCCATGGATATGGCCCATGGTGAGACGATATTCGGGGACTTTTTGAGGCTCTACGAGGAAGCCTTGGTCCGTCATTCCGAGCCGGCGGTGTCGAAGATGATTGAAGATGTGCCGGCGGCGACGATGATTAGCCTGTACCTTTCTCTGTCCGAAAACGGACACCGTGAGCCGACTCAGCGGAGAGAGAGGATGCAGGCCTTGGGCAGCGCTTTTGGCTTAGGAGCGCGGCAGCTCAGCCTAAGCATGATTCATTACGGGACCGAGCTGGGCCTCTTCTCGGGCCGGGATTGGGGCCTGACTCCGGAATTAAAAGGGCAAGCCGGGCGGCTTGGGCCTAGACCGCAGAATGATTTTGAATTAGTCGATGCCGGATATTTTGAAATGCTGCACCAGTTCACAGGCATCCGCCGGGAGATCGAAAGCGATTGGGGCTCGCTTCATCCCTTGGTGCGGGGCTTTGGGCAGCAATACGAAGGCGATCCTTGGGTGCGGGAACACGGGGTGGAGAGAATACAGCAGGCGGTTGGTGAACTGGAGGACTTCATCACCAAACCGCGGCATTAGCTTATGAAAGGGCTCTCCGATGACGCAGCAACGGGATCTGACCACAGGCGTTTCCAGCCACGGGCTTTTTTCCAATCTTCAGCCCCAAGTCGAACCGGGCTTTGACGCCGCGGCCTGGCTTGCGGAGCATTTGCCTCAACGTCCCGGTGGGACCACCAGCCGGGAGCTGGCATCGCTGGCCCGGGAGCGCGATCCCGAGCTCTTCGGCCAAGGGCTGCTGAGTCTTGCCAGCCGCCAAGCCAACCACGGAAATCTTCAGCTTGCCGCTCAACTCTACGGCGCCCTCGACCAAGGCGGCGATACTCTGCCGGCCGAAATCCGCCGCCAAGCCCATCGCCGCTTCGAAGCCCTCCAAGGCCGCGGTCAAGTCGGCGACGTCGCTGAAGCCATGATCGGCCGCTTTGCCCAAGAAGCCACCGAACCGACCTCGCTCTTGGCGATGGGCGTGGCCGGCGCGGCCTTCAAAATGACGCGGCTCGCGACGCTGGGCCGGCTGGCAGCAACGCCGTCGGCGAATTTTTTGACGCGGGGATTCGGCGCTCGGGCTCTGGCCAGCGCCGCCGGCTTTGGCGTCGAAGCCACCGTTTTTCCGCTAGCCGGTCGGGTCTTCAGCGCCGGCGTCGGTCGTCCTCAGGATTGGAGCCGTGAGGCTCTGGGCCGGGACCTGGCCTCGAGCTTTCTCTTCCTGGGCGCGATGAAGCTGAGCGGCTGGGCCGCCGGCGCCGGCTTCAACCGGATCCACGGCATCAATCCGTTGAGTGGCCAGGCGACTCGCCTGAGCGGGATCAGCGCGATCTCCCGGCCCTTGGTTCCCCAGCTCGGCATGTTGGGCGGCATCCTAATCGGCCACGAGCTCGAAGTGGCCGCCGGCCTCCGCGAAGCCCAACCCTTTACCGCTTCGTTGGTTCATTCCTTGGGCATGCTGGTTCAATTCAACGTCGCCGGCCGGGCGACCCGCACTCTCTTTGGCGAGCGCTTCCAGAGCTGGGAGAATCAGCTCGAGATGCAGACTCAGGCGCTTTCGCAGCGAGCCTTGGCTCGACCTCATTCGCCGACTTTGAATTTTGGACCGGAATTTGCCTTGGCCGGCGCCAGTACTGCTGCAATCGGCTCGCGAAGCAGCGAATCGATCAACGAGCTCGCGGCTCGGCCGATGTTGATGCAAGGCTTGGGCGGCGAAGGCGGTGGCAGCCGTCGCATCGATCCCGACCAGACCTTGGCGGTCTTGCCGGTCGGCAC
>JBIOXX010000035.1:0-5740 GCA_044869875.1 bacterium
CGCAGGAGTCTTTCTTGCCGAACCAACGGTAACGGTTGCGCGCGATCCAACGGTAGATCGGATCGCGAATGAAGCACGGAATTAGAGCAGCCCCATAGAGCAAGGGCCATGGGGCTCGAAGCCGGCGCGCGATCCGCAAAGCCGCCATCGACGACCCATAACACTCCCCATCCTCCAGCAAGATAATCGAATCGCCGGCCTTTTCCCGGCAGCCCGGAGGCAACATCTTGGCCGCGGTCTCCGACTGCAGCGAGGCAAAACGAAAATAGCCCCGAGGATCGCGCTGGATGATGAAGCGAACCGCGGCTTTGCACAGATTGCACACCCCGTCGAAGAAGACGATTCCGGCCATGGCTCATTCTTGACCGATGGACAAAAAAAAGGAAGGCGTCCTTTGGGGACGCCTTCCCGATTCGGAAATTCGAGGAGCTATTCGGCTCGGCGCTGGCGACGATAGACCAGGGCGCCGAGGCCGGCGAGCAGCACCAACAGAGGTGCGGCGCTCGGTGCGGCGCCTTCGGCCATGGCGCAGCCGGTTCCATTGAGCAGGAAGCCCGGCGTGGCGGTGGGCGTCGGGGTCGGCGTCGGCTCGGGGATCTGGAACTCGAAAGCCCCGATGTCGCAGATCGCGGTGGCCAAGCCGGTGGCGTTCACCGGCCGGGTTTCGCCGCGTTGGTCGCGGTTGAGCACGGCGCCGGCTTGGTCGAGGCAACCGTTGGGATCGGCAGTGTCGATGGCCGGGCTGCCGACCAGCAAGGCCTGGGTGAAGGTCGGACCGCCGTTGTCCTGAAGCGGGCCCAATTGGGGATCGACGCCGGTTTGGTCGCCGGTTCCGGTGAAGCCGTTGCAGCCGTTGACGTCGCCGATCAGGTTGTAGCCCAGGGAGGTGAAATCGGCCGAGCAGTCCGGGCCGCTGGGAGCCGAGTTGTCGGCGATGATGGTATTGGAGGCGCTGAAAAACGCCGCGGTGGCTCCAAGCGGTTGGATGACGATCGCGGCCACGCCGCCGCCGGTTTCATCGCTTTCGTTTTCGGCGATGGTGGCGTTGAAGAGCCGAACCCCGGGGTTGGCGACCGTGCCAAGCTTGATCATCGAGGTGGTGGGGAAAACCGCCAGGAGGATGCCGCCGCCGGCGACAGGGGCGAAGTTTCCGCTGATCGTGCTATTGACGACCTCGAGCGACGAATCCGAAACCAAGGCGATACCACCGCCGAGGTTGCTGTCGGCGGTGCCGGTCGCGACTTGGCAATCGCCATCGGCGCCGTTGCCGCTGACGGTCGAGTTGATCAAGAGCACCTCGCCTTCGGCGAGGATGCCGCCGCCGGAGCAGGCGGTGTTGTTGGAGATGGTCGAGGAATCGATCGTGAGGCCGCCGCCGGTGAGGCCGCCGCCGACGATTCCGCCGCCGAAACCCGCGGTGTTGCCGTCGATCACCGAATTGGCGATCCGTGTTTCGAGATCGCTGCTGAAGCTGGAGATTCCGCCGCCGTCTTCCAGCGAAACGTTGTCCGAGACCGAGCAATTCTCGAGAATGAGCATGGTGTTGGTGGACAAGATGCCGCCGGTATCGTCGTTGGAGGTGTTTTCCACCACGTCGACCTCGTTGAGCGTGACCAGGGTGAAAGTTCCGTCGAAGATACCGAGCTTCGCCGCGGCGACGGGAGCCTGGTTTCCTTCGATGAGGATGCCGCCGCCGTCACCATCTTCGAGGCCGTCCCGGACCGTGACGCCGTTGAGCGTGACGTTGAGGATGACGCCCAGGGGATTGATGTGCAGGACCCGCTCGGGCCCGCCATTGTCCTCCAAGCCCTGGGCGCTGATCGCCGTGGTGCCGGTTCCGGCGCCGTTGAGCGTCAGGTTAGCCAGGACGTCGAGGTCGCCGGCGGTATTGTCGTCGTCAATGCCGATGAGGGTCAGGTTATAGGTCCCGGCCGGCAGCTCGACGGTATCGATCACTCCAGCACCGGTTGAGCTGCAGCCGCCGGTCGCGGTGTTGGTATTGACCGATTGAATGGCCTCGCGCAGCGAGCATTCCGAGTCGGCGGCGCTGACGTCGTTGGTCGTGTTGACGGTGACGCTGGCAGCCTGGACTTGGAACGACAAGGCAGTCGCCGCTAAAACACCGCATAGGCATGTGAAAATTTTGTTTCGATTCATGGCATCTCCCGGGGGCTAGGGGTTGAAATTCGGGCTTAAAGTATAGAAAACTCTCCCAATTGACAACGAGTTTGTCCGCCGCAACCCGGCCAAAAAAAAGGCGCCCTCGAAAGGGCGCCTTATCGGGAATTCTAGGATGATCGGGCTAGGCTCGGCGTCGCAGCTTTCCGTAGGTCAGCATCGACAAGCCGGCGAATAGCGCGAGAAGGCCGGCTCCGTTCACCGGGCTCTCTCCCACCACCAAGGAGCAACCGGTCCCGTTGAGCAGGAAGCCCGGAGTCGGCGTAGCGGTGGGCGTCGGGGTCGGCGTGGGCTCGGGGATTTGGAATTCGAAAGCCCCGATGTCGCAGATCGCGGTGGCCAAGCCGGTGGCGTTCACCGGCCGAGTCTCGCCGCGTTGGTCGCGGTTGAGGACGGCGTCATTATTGTCGGTGCAGCCATTGGGATCGGCGGTGTCGATGGCCGGGCTGCCCACGAGCAAGGCCTGGGTGAAGGTCGGGCCACCATTGTCCTGGAGCGGACCCAATTGAGGATCGACGCCGGTTTGGTCGCCGGTTCCGGTGAAGCCGTTGCAACCGTTGGTATTCTCGACCAGGTTGTAGCCTTCGGAAACAAAGTCGGCCAAGCAATCGGGGCCGTTGACGGCGATATTGTTGGCTAGGATGCTGTTGGCCGCGGTCAAGAGGCCCGATTCGCCTCCGGTGCTTCCCAAGGATAGGGTCAAGACGCCGCCGCCGTCGCCGTCGGTGCTGTTATCGGCGATGGTGACATTGAAGAGATGGAGGCCTTCGATTCCGAGGGCGCCGAGCTTGATCGGAGGGAGCGGTGGGGAGATGGCCATGGCGATACCGCCGCCGCCATTGGGCGCAAAGTTGCCGCTGATCGTGCTGTTGACGAGGGTGACTCCTGAACTCTCGTCGATGGCCATGCCGCCGCCGAGGTTACTGGTGCCGCCGGCCGCTAAACCGCAATTGCCGGCATCGGCGCGGTTGCCGCTGATGGTGGAATTGGTGATGGTAGCCAGGCCATCGATGAAAATACCGCCACCGGCGCAAGCCTCGGTGTTGTTCGAGATCGTCGTGGAGTCCATGGTCAATTCGCCCGTGACCGAGACGCCGGCGCCGAATGGAGAGAAGTTTCCGTCGACCGTCGAGTTGCGAATCTCCAAGGCTAACCCGCCGCGGGAGAAGTAGGCGATACCGCCGCCGTCATTGTTGGGTGAAACGTTGTTGGAGAGGAAGGCATTGTCGAGGATGACCGTGGCGTCGAAGCCGGCGACGCCGCCGCCGTCTTCGTCGGACTCGTTGTCCACGACATTCACGCCATTGAGGGTCGCGGTGGTTCCGCCCACCCCGGCGCCGACAACGCCCACCGGCGTGACGGCGACTTGCTCGCCCTCGATCAGGATGCCGCCGCCGTCGTTTTCTTCCAGGCCGTCGCGAACCGTCACGTCGTTGAGGGTCACGGTGAGCGCATCGTCGAAAGGATTGATGTGGAGCACTCTTTCCGGGCTGCCGTTATCTTCCAGGCCTTGGGCGCTGATGCTGGTGGTGTCGGCGCCGGCGCCGTTGAGAGTGAGGTTGCTCAGTACGTCAAGATCGCCGGTAGCGTTGTTGTCGTCGATGCCGGTGAGGCTGAGGACGTAATTTCCGGCCGGCAACTCGACGGTGTCGATTGTCCCGGCTCCGGTGACGACGCAGCCGCCAGTCGCGGTGTTGGTGTTGACCGATTCGATGGCCTCGCGCAGTGTGCATTCGGGCGTGGCGACGACGTCGGCCTCGGTGTTGACGCTGACGCTGGCAGCTTGAGCTAAGGCCGAAAAGGCCGTGGCCGCCAAAAGCCCGGTTAAGGTCGTGAGGATTAGATTTCGCTTCATTTTGTTCTCCCTTGGATTGAGCCCCGTGTCCCTGTTAATGGGCGGACCCTAATGGGAAATCGCTTGGCTTGGCAACGGATTTGTAAGTAGATTCGGGCCGAAAGCTGCTCAAACCGCTTCGATGATACAAGGTAGGCACGGCAAATCCTGGGCTCTGGTCTTAGCAAGCCTTTTGGCCTTGGCCGGTGGGTCGGCCAGGGCCGCGAATGAGCCGCTGACCCTCAAGCAAGCTCTTCGCTTGGCTCAAAATCGGCACGTCGAGGTTCTCGTCGCCGACCAAAGGGTTCAAGCCGCGATGGCTCGGATCGGCCAAGCTAAGTCGGTCTTATTGCCCAATTTCGACGTGACGGCTTCGCAGTATCGCCGGACCGTCAACCTCGAGACCTTCGGTATCAACATCCAAAACATCCCCGGCTTCAACTTCGATTCCAAACCGCCGCCCTTCAATGTCTTCGACGCCCGGATCGCTCTCCGTCAAACTCTCTTCGATCTTTCGGCCCTGCGCCAATGGAAGTCATCCAAGATCGGAACTCACCTCAGCCAAGAGGATCGGCGCCGGGCCGAAGCCGACGCCTTGGCCCTGACCGCCACTCTCTATCTCGAAGCCCAAAGCGCCCAGCGGACCTTGGAGAACACCCGGGCCTTGGTCAGCCGCGAGGAGGCCCGCTACCGCTTGGCCGGGGCCGAGCGCGAGATTGGCTTGGGCTCGGAGTTGGCGGTCACCCAGACCCGGGCGGCGCTGGCCGCGATCCGCAATCAGGTGGCCGGAGCCGAACGCGATGCCGAGGAGCGGCGGCTCGATTTGGTGGCGGCCCTCGGTTTGCCGCCGGAGGAGGGACTGCGTTTTCCCAAGACGATCGCGGTCGGCGGGTCGACTCCGCCCGGCGATGCCGAAATCCAACGTTGGCTCGACCAGCATCCCGACTTGATGGTGGCCCGGCGTCAGGTGGAGCTGGACCTGCAAGGGCGGAGCATCGAAAAGGCCGACTACTATCCCAAGGTGGTCGGCGCCGCCGACTTCGGTGCCAGCGGCCCTCATCCCGGCAATTCCACCGACACCTATAATTTCGGCGCCGGCCTTTCGATTCCGCTCTATCAGGGAGGGCTGCGCGAAGCTCGAATCCGCGAGGCTTCGGCCAAGGTGCGGGAGAGCGAGCTCCGTTTGGAGCAAATGCGCCGCGACCGCGAAGCCGACGTCCTCTCGGCCCTCGCCGCCTTGAAGCAGACCGCCGAAGCCCAGCGGGCGGCCCGCTTCGATCTGGCCCAAAGTCGAGCCACTCTCAACGTGAGCGAGGCACGGCAGCAGACCGGGCTTGGCAGTCAACTCGAAGTCACCGAGGCCCGCCGCAACTTGATCGCTTCCCAAGAAGGTTTAGACCAAGCCGATGCCGCTTACCGCCTGGCTTGGGTCAATTTGGAACATCGGCTGGGCCGGATGCAGGCCTGGCTGGAGGAGCTGCCCGATTCATGAGTAATTTTTTTCCCAAACTCCTCTTTGCCCTTCTCATTTTCCCATCTTTGGGTTGTTCCCGGAAAGGGCCGGAAAACTTGCTTCAGCTCTCGGGGACCCTCGAGATGACCGAGCACGGGGTCGGCGTACCGGTCTCGGCGCGCTTGATCCAGGTTGCGGTCGACGAGGGCGACGAGGTGAGCCAAGGCCAGAACCTGGTCACGACCGATCGCTTCGCTCTGGCCGAGCGCGAGTAC
>JBIOXX010000036.1:0-5638 GCA_044869875.1 bacterium
CTGAAATTATTGGCCGGCACCGGCACCGAAGGAGTTTTATCGTAATATTCGTTCCGGGTGAGATTGCCGTCGCGGTTGGAGTCGAGCTGGTTGAAGGCATTGTCGCTCAATTGCGACTCTTTTTTGCTCAAGACGCCGTTGCGGTTTTTATCCAAGGTCGAGAAGGCGTCGAGGGTCTCGTCGTTGCGGTCGCGGAACTCGACTCGGGTCAAGGTGCGGTCGCCGTTGTCGTCGAGCTGGTCGAAATACTTGCGTTGCGAGGGCCATTCCCAAGTCGAGATAATATTGTCGTTATTGACGTCGATCTGTTCGAAGCGCATTTGGAGGGTCTCTTGAAAGCTGAGGTTCTCCTTTTTGCCTTTGTAGGTCACCCGAAGCTCGTCGCCGCTCAAGACGCCGTCGTTGTTATAATCGCGGGCTTTGAAAGAAGAGCTGCTGCTGGTCCATTCTTTCTTGGTGACCTTGCCGTCGCGGTTTTTGTCCATGTAGCTGTAGGTCATCATCTCGAGGGCCGAAGCCGAAGCGGCGCCAAACAAAAGAAAACTTGCAGCCAATAAATGAGAAGTTCGTATGCGAGCCATGGGAACCCTCCTTTGGGGGAATGCTAAGGATCCTCTGGAAAATAATGGATTTTCGTGAAAAGTCCATTATTCTTCACGCATGATTTCGGTCCTCGACGGCTACGGCTTCCACGTTCGGGAACAGGGTGACGAGAAAGGCCTACCCTTGATATTCCTCCACGGTTTTCCCTTCAGCTCGGCGATGTGGACGCCCCAGCTCGAAGCCCTGCCGCCGGAGTATCGGGCCATCGCCTACGATCTTCGCGGATTGGGCGCCAACGATCCCGGCGACGGCCAATACACCATCGAAGGCCACGTCGACGATCTGCTGGCCCTGATGGACCACTGGAAAATACCGCGGGCGGTATTGATCGGATTGTCGATGGGCGGCTACATCGCCCTGCGGGCCTTGGAGCGCAACGGCGACCGGTTTCTGGCGGCGGTCCTGGCCGATACCCGAAGCGAGACCGACAGCGATCATGCCCGCTGGCGGCGGGCTGGCCAGGTCCAGCAAGTCAAAGCCATCGGGTCGCTGGCTTTCGCCGATGTCCTGCTGCCTTCGGGCTTTGCGCCCGAATCCTTCAAGACCAAGCCCGAAGCCGTGGCCTTGATCCGCAAGATCATCGCCCACACCAAGCCCTTGGGCATCGCCGGCACCCTAATCGCCCTGGCGGCGCGAAGCGACACGACTTCGTCCTTGGACAAATTCCAGCTTCCGGTATTAATTCTGGTCGGTGAGAAAGACGCCATCACGCCGGTCTCGGCGGCCCAGTCGATGCACCGGCGCATTGCCGGATCGCGGCTCGAGATCATTACGGAGGCGGGTCATTTGAGTAATTTGGAGAATCCTGCCGTTTTCAATCGGCACTTACTGGAATTTCTCCGCTCCGTTCCCAGGCCGTGAACTTTTCGAGGTCGGAGCGGATCGAAGAGAGGACCAAACCGACGACCAAGGCGTCGTCGAAGAAACCGAAGACGTAGATGAAGTCGGCGATCAGATCGAGGGGATTGAGAAAATAGAGCAGGGCGCCGATCGCCGAAAGCAGCGTCTTCCAGGGAACATGGCGGTATTGTCCGGTGAGCCAAGCCCGGACCAACCGGAGCAGAGTCTTGAGATCGGTCCAGAAGGCGCCGATCCGCGAGCGATGGGCTTCGGCCTTGGCGTCGACTTCGTCGACGACCTTGCGCAGGGTTTCGGGATCTTGGACCAAGCGTAACGCGCGGCGTTGCAAGTCCTTCACATTGGGTAGATTCATGGCCGACATGATGGAGCAAAGCCCCTGGTTTGTCTATATCCTGCGCTGCAGCGACGGGAGCCTCTACACCGGGATTACCAATTGCCTGGAACGCCGGCTGGAGAAACACAACCGCGGCCGGGCCTCGCGCTACACCCGGGCTCGACTCCCGGTGAGCCTGATCTACAGCGAGCCCCAGCCCGACCGCTCGCTGGCTTCGAAGCGGGAAGCCGAGATCAAGTCTTGGGATAGGGGATTGAAGTTGAAGCTCATACCGCCTGCCCGGCGGCGAAGCCCGAAGCCCAAGCCCATTGGAAGTTGAAGCCGCCGAGCTCGCCGGTCACGTCCAGCACCTCGCCGATAAAATAAAGCCCCGGCACCCGGTTGGACTCCAGCGTCTTGGAGGAAAGCTCGGCGGTATCGACGCCTCCGGCGGTGACTTCGGCCGTGTCGTAGCCCTCGGTCCCCGAGGGTTTCAGCTCCCAGCGCTTCAACAGCTCGCCGGCCCGCCGCAGGTCGCGGTCGGGGCAGTCCTGCAAGGGCCGCAAAAGAGCATGGCGGATGCACCAGGTTTCGGCCACCCGCTGGGGCAGATAACGGGCCAATAAATTCTTGGGCTCGGCTTTCTCTCCGGCTTTCTTCAGTCGCACCAGAAAATCGGCGTTTTGCTCAGGTAAAAGGTCGATCGAGATCGGCTCGCCCTTTTTCCAATAAGAGGAGATTTGGAGAATCGCCGGCCCGCTCAAGCCGCGGTGGGTGAAGAGCAGACTTTCGCGAAAGCTTTTCCCATTGGCCGAAACCTCGACTTCCGCCGAAACCCCGCTCAGCTCAGTCCAAGACTTCTCGCCTCCGTCCAGCAAAAAGGGGACAAGGGCCGGCCGACAAGGGTTCACCGCGTGGCCAAAGCGACGGGCCAGCTCGTAGCCGAAGGGCGTCGCGCCCAATTTGGGGTAGGAGAGGCCGCCGGTCGCGACGACGAAGCTTTCGGCTTCGAGCGGACCGGCGGCGGTCTCGACGCGAAAGGTTCCGTTCTTCCCGATCGAAAGCAGCTCTTGCTTGAGCCGGATCTCCACTCCCGCGGCCGAGCATTCCCGAGCCAGCATGGCGACGATTTCCTTCGCCGAGTTCTTGCAGAAAAGTTGGCCGAGCTTCTTTTCGTAGTAGTCGATGCGATGGCGCTCGACCAGCTCGACGAAGTCGGCCGGCGAGAAGCGGGCCAAGGCCGACTTGCAGAAATGGGAATTGGCCGAGGCGAAGTTCTCGGGCCGGGTTCGGATATTGGTGAAATTGCAACGGCCGCCGCCGGAGATGAGGATTTTCTTGCCGAGCCGCTCGGCCCGCTCCAAAACGAGGACCCGCCGGCCGCGTTTGCCGGCTTGAACGGCGCAAAAAAGACCGGCGGCGCCGCCGCCCAGGATGACCACGTCGTAGCGGGACATGGCGCTTTCCTATATCAAATCACGAAGGATTGACAATTCTTAGCCGGCTGGCTATGAGGTCCCCGCAATGCGGGAGTAACTCAGTGGTAGAGTGCAACCTTGCCAAGGTTGACGTCGCGGGTTCGAGCCCCGTCTCCCGCTCACTAAAGGCAGCTGAACAGGCTGCCTTTTTTATTTCTGGAATCCTCAACAATCCCCCACGCTTCTCACTGCGTCAAAAAAATCCGCATTTTTTTAGCCTGTCTCTTGCCTATTTCGACTAGAATTTCCCTGAGGAGTGAGGTCGATGAGGAGTCTTTCGCCCACAGCTGTAAAGATCCTTGAGGCCCGCTATTTGCGGAGGGACAGCCTCGCGCGGGTGGTGGAGACCCCCAAGGACCTGTTTCGCCGGGTAGCCCACGCCGTGGCCCAGGCCGAGGCGGCTTTCAGCTCCCTCGACGAAGTCGATTACTACGAAAACGAATACTACCGCATGATGAGCAACCTCGAGTTCCTGCCGAACTCGCCGACCCTGATGAACGCCGGCCGGGAAAAGGGCCAGCTATCGGCCTGCTTCGTCCTGCCGGTTCCCGACAGCATCGAGGGCATCACCAAGGCGGTTCAACAGATGTCCTTGCTTCATCGCGGCGGCGCCGGCACCGGCTTCAGCTTCTCCTCGATCCGCCCCAAGAACGATCCGGTCAGCTCCACCGGCGGCTTGGCCAGCGGGCCGGTCTCCTTCATCAAACTTTTCGACAATGCCACCGAGGTGGCCAAGGGCGCGCCGCCTCGACGCGGGGCCAACATGGCGGTTCTACGGGTCGACCATCCCGACATCCTCGACTTCATCCGGGCCAAGGACGAAGGCGGCTTGAGCCATTTCAACCTCTCGGTCGGCGTCACCAGCCACTTCATGCGCTGCCTCAAGAAGGGGACGACTTATCCGCTGGTCAATCCGCGCAATGGCAAGATCGTCCGCTTCACTCCGGCCCGCGAGGTCTTCGAGACCCTCTGCAAATCGGCTTGGGCGGTGGGCGATCCGGGCCTGCTCTTCTTGGACGAGATCAACCGCCATAATCCGACGCCTCAGCTCGGGCAAATCGAAGCCACCAATCCCTGCGGCGAACAGCCGCTGCTGCCCTATGAAAGCTGCAACCTCGGCTCGATCAATCTTTCGGCTCTGATTCATCAAGGCGAGTTCGACGAGGAGCGCTTCGAGATCCTGATCGACCTGGCGGTGCGTTTCCTCGACAACGTCATCGATGTCAATCACTACCCACTGCCCGAGATCCAAAAGCTGACGATGGCCAACCGCAAGATCGGCCTCGGCGTGATGGGTTTCGCCGACATGCTGATGAAGATGGAGATCCCTTACGATTCGGCCAAAGCCCGAACCCTGGCGACGACCATGATGAAACTTTTCTTGAAGCGCTGTCGCCAGGCCTCGGTTTCGCTGGCCAAACAGCGCGGTGCCTTTCCCAACTTCAAGGGCTCGGCCCTCGACAAGGCCCGAATGGCGCCCCAGCGCAACGCCACTCTGACGACCATCGCGCCCAGCGGCACCATCAGCCTCTTGGCCGGCACCACCGGCGGGATCGAGCCGGCCTTCGCCCTCAGCTATTACCGCAGCGCCTTGGAAGGCGAGGAGTTCATGGAAGTGCTGCCGGTCTTCCAGGCCAAGATGAAGGCCGAGGGGCTGGCCACGCCCGAGCTCTTTGCCGAGGTCGCCGAAACCGGCAGCATTCAGGGAATGAACCAGGTGCCGAAGAAGTTCCAAGAGATCTTCAAAACCGCGATGGACCTCAAGCCGATCGAGCACATCAAGATGCAGGCGGTCTTCCAGAAGTACACCGACAACGCGGTGAGCAAGACCGTCAACCTGCCCGAGGAAGCCACTTGGGAAGACGTCTATCAAATCTACATGGCGGCCTATGAGCAGAAGTGCAAAGGCATCACCGTTTACCGCTATGGCAGCCGCGGCGAGCAGGTCCTGAAGGTCGGAAAATCGGCCAAGAAAAAGAAGGCCCGAGCGGTGATCAGCGACACCGAGGATTGCGGGATCTGTATTTCATATCAATAATTATTTGCCGGCCAAACTGCGATCGATCGCGCCCTGGAGAATTTGGCGGTTGATCCAATTGGGCAGCGAGCGCCCGTTGATGTAGACGGCCGGCGTTCCGTTCACGCCGATCTGGTTGCCGAGGGCAACGTCGGAAGCCACCGCTTGCTTGGTGTCTTCGGAGCCGATGCAGGCCTCGAAGGCCTTCATGTCGAGCTTGAGCTTGCGGGCGATGGACAAGAGCGACTCATCGGAGAACTTAGGTTGCCGATCGAAGGCTGCATCGTGGTACTCCCAAAATTTTCCCTGGGCGCCGGCGCAATGAGCGGCATAGGCCGCGCTGCAAGCTTGTTGGTGAAGGTCGCG
>JBIOXX010000037.1:0-7929 GCA_044869875.1 bacterium
TTGCCGGGAATACCCGGCGACCTCGCTATTCGGGAAGGTTGAGCTGCATCGAGGTTGCGGTTTCTGGTTTCTGGAAAGGGCCAAGCTCGGTGGCTTCGAGGAAAAGCTGGCTGAAAAAGAGCACGACCAGGCTAGTCTGCCTTCGCCTTAGTGGCGCCGCTTTTCTCGCCGAGCCGCGAGAGCATCTCGTCAAAATAGGGACGGTCGCGCAGATTCATGTATTCGTCGGGGAAGGTGACGACTTCGATCGAAGCGATTTTTCTTTCGGGATCGGCGTTGCGTAGGATGAAGGAGAAGCGGCTGCCGTCGACGAGCTTGGTGTTGTTCATGAAGGGAGTGTCGAAGTAGGACATCGCGAATTCAATCGTCTTGAAATTGAAATTTTCGTTGGCCGAGCTGACCCGAACCTTGATCTCGGAGGAGCCGACATCTTGGAGGCGGACCGCGAAGGGGTAGGTACCATCCCGCCCCCTGAGATTGAAGGTCCCCATGTTTTGGCAATCGGCGCTCGATTCGACGCAGAGCCTAAGCTCGATCGGCTCGTTGTTCGGCTTGCTCAGGAGGTTGACTTGGCGGTCGGCCGCGTCGCGGGCGATGGCCAGCAGTCTCGTCTTTTGTTCGGGGTTGACCCGGCGATTGAGGTCCTCGAAGAGCGGACGGGCATCGAAGAATTCCTGAAAATTAAGCGTCAACAAATGAAGGTACAGCATCTGCTATTCGGGGTCTTTGAGGATATCCTCGCCGAAATAGCTGCCGATCAGCGCGTTGAACATCTGGGACCGCAAGCTGCTGTCGGATTGCTCGCGCTGGGTCATGATCTGGACGTAGAGTTGGGTTTCGCGATTCTTCTCTTGGTTGTGATTGATGACGATGGGGATGGCGACTCCGGCCAAGAGTGCGCCGATGGCGGTGACCGCTTTGCTGAGGAGATCCAATTTGCGCGAGGGGGCGGCTGGTTCAGTGCTCAAGGACTACTCCAGTTTCAGGTTCTTTTCGGTGGCTTGGGGGAAGACGTCGACTTTTTCCTCGCGGGTTGCGCCGTCCGGGAGCTTGATCTTGAGCAGGTAAGACCCGGGATCGATGTTGATGGAATAAAAGCCAAGATCGTTGGTCTTGGCTGCCTTGTCGTTGATTCCGACCTCGGCGCTCTTTAAGGGGCTGCCCTTGTAGGAGATTTTTCCGAAGATCTCGGAAGCCGAAACCGGAAGTGCCCAAAGCGTCGAAACGAGAAGAAGGGAGAGAATGAAATACTTTTTCATGGCGCCTAAATACCTCATGGTTTGTGGAGTGACAACGGATAAAGAAGACATCGGGTAAACGAGTGATTTAAGCGGTCAGGACCACTTTCCCGAAATTCTTATGGGCGTGAAGATAGGCGTGGGCCTCGGCGGCCTTTTCCAAGGGGAAGCTGCGGTCGACCAAGGGGCGAAGAACGCCGCTTTCGATAAGATCCAAAATTTCGACCAGCGATTGGGCGAGCAGTTCCTTGCGATCCCAAAGGTGGCCCAAGTTGAAACCCATTACGCCGCGGTTTTTGTTCATGAGGGCGATTGGCTTGAAGGTCGGCATTCCCCACATCCCCCGAATCACCGAGAAGATGCGGCGGCTGTCGCCGGGGCTGAAGCTGGAGATGCCGAACATCATCAGCTTGCCGAGAGTAGCGAGGCAGCGGTAGCTCTTGCGGTAAGATTCTCCGCCGACCGCATCCAAGACGATGTCGACGCCGTGGCCGGCGGTGATCCGTTTCACTTCGCTCTCGAAGTCTTCGCCATGATAGTCGATACAATGAGCCACCCCGAGCTCCTTGAGCCGGCCGTGCTTCGAGGAACTGGCAGTGCCAAAAACCTCAGCTCCGCGCCAGAGACAAATTTGGAGGGCTGCTTGGCCAACTCCGCCGGCGGCGGCATGGACCAGCACCTTGTCGCCTTTTTGCAGGTTGCCTTGGTGGATCAACATGAGCCAGGCGGTGAGATAGTTGACTGGAATGGCCGCGGCTTCCTCGAAGGAAAGCTTGGTCGGCAAAGGGAAGGCGTAATCTTCGGAGACGACGACCGTGTCGCTGTACCCGCCGAAACGGGTGATGGCGCCGGCTCGGTCTCCCGGCTTTAGTTTAGTCCCGGGCCCGGCTTGGTCGACGATGCCGGCCACCTCGTAGCCGACCACCGCCGGAAGCTTGGGAGCGTCGGGGTAAAGGCCCTGTCGGGCCAGCAGATCCGCGAAATTGATGCCAGCCGCCTTAACCCGAATGCGCAGCTCGCCGGCCTTGGCCTCGGGATCGGGACCCTCTCTCAGCTCCAGGACTTCGGGACCGCCGATTTTTGGAATCCAGACTTGGCGCATCGGGCTTATTGAAACTCTTTGCCGCATCGATGGGAAGGACTAATATACCGCGTTGGTTAAGGTTGAGCCTTGAGGCAGGGCTTTGAAGCCGAAGCGTCGGCGGCCTTGCGGGCCTGCTCATTGGCTTGAGGCCCCGGCTCGATGCGGTCGGTAACGCAAGTCGCGGCCGGACCGATCTTGGCCACCGCCAGGTAAGACGCGATTTTTCCGGTTTGGACGTGGGGCGCGGTGGTGACCCGGACGATCAAGGCCTTGGGCGTGACTTTAGCGCCCTCTTTGACCACTCGCCATTCGGCTTTTTCTCCGATGTGGGACATGGCCGGAGTGATGACCTCCCAATAATTCAAGGGCTGCTCTTTGCCTTGCGGATTGACCACCGTAATCGATTGGCGTTGATCGGAGTAAATCGAAAGCAGGGCATAACCCGCCACTCCCGGACACTTTTCCTCCTGATACTCCACGTCCTCTTTGACGAGCTTGCATTTGGCCGGCGTCAGCTCGGTGTAGACGCTTTCCATCGATTCGGCGAAAGCCGGAAAACCGAGGATCGAGGTGAGTAAGAGAAGGGCGGCGGCTGAATAGAAAGAATTGCTTGGCATGCCGTGGAATATAGTACGGGAAGGGTTTTAAGCCAAGCGTTGCATGGTCCCAATCCAGCGCTTAAACTTGGAGGAATGGACTACACGCCGCTTCGAGATTTCTTGATCGCGCTCTTTATCGGCGCCTTGGTCGGCATTGAGCGGGAGCGGCGGAAGGCGGAGGAAGGGTCGGAGATCCGGGGCCTTCGATCCTTCATCCTGATCGCCGAAGCCGGAGCGATTTCGGCTTATCTGTCGCTGAAAGCATCTCTTCCCTGGATATTCCCGGCCTCGCTCATCGCCATGGTGCTCGTGGTTTTAGCGGGATACGTGTTGGCGAAACGACCGGTAGGCGGTTCTTACGGTCTTACCACCGAGATTGCGTCGGTGGTTGTCTTTTTACTGGGAGGGATGGCTCTTTTCGGCCATCCCGCCATGGCCGTCGCCTTGGCCATCGCCACTTCGGTGGTTTTGGCCTACAAGGATCCGCTGCATGGCTTGGTCGCCAAGATCGGCACCGAGGATCTTTACGCCATACTCAAGCTTTTGGTCGCGACGTTCATCGTCCTTCCGATCTTGCCCGATCGGACGGTCGATCCGCTCGGCGCTTTGAATCCCTACAAGCTCTGGCTGTTGGTGATCCTGATCTCGGGACTCTCGCTGGTCGGCTACGTCGCGATTCGATGGCTGGGTCAGCGCCGCGGGGCCGCTGTCACCGGTTTGGCCGGCGGCCTCGTCTCCTCGACCGCGGTGACTTTGTTTTTTGCCAAGAGCAGCCGGGAGGAAGGCGGCAAGCGGGGTGGGGGAGGCATTTTCACCGGAATCCTGCTCGCTTGGGCGGTGATGTTCGTTCGGGTTTTGATCGAAGTTGCCGTCGTTCATCGGCCCTTAGTTCGAGAGATCATCTATCCTTTCGCCGCGATGACGGTTGCCGCCGCGGCCCTCGCAGCTTTGGCCTATCGCCGAAAACCGGAGAAGGGAAGCTCTGGTTCCCAAGTAGAAGTTCCGCTGAAGAATCCTTTCAGCCTCGCCTCGGCCATCCGTTTCGCATTTTTTTTCGCCCTCGTCTTGGTGGCGGTCAAGCTCGCCCAGCGTTACTTGCCTGGAGCTGGGATGTACGGCATCGCCGCGCTGGCCGGCAGTACCGACGTTGACGCTATCACCTTGTCGATGTCGGGCTTCGCCCGCGAGGGTGGAGACTCGGCCATTGCCACCATTGCAATTACGATTGCGGCCCTGGTCAACACTTCGGTCAAAGCCGGCATCGTCGCCGTCTTGGGATCCCCTGAAATGAGGATTCGGATCCTGCTCGGCACCGCCGTCATCCTCGCCGTCGGAGCGGTAACGTTATATTTCTCCACTTAAACCAAGGCCTTACCGGCTCGGGGATTTCCCCACTTCAAATTCAGGCCATGCCCGATAAACGTTTTCATTCATTAAGAGTCTGATGGGAATAAGTAAGGAGACTCTTATGGTGATGTCCAAAAAAATTGGAACTATCATTATGTCGATATTGTTATTGTGGGGATTCGAAATTGCCGCAACAAGTGTAGCTCTCGCCGATCCCCCGCCCTGGGCTCCGGCTCATGGTTATCGCGTTGCTAAAAAGAATAAGCATTATAAATACATTTATTATCCGGCGAGCCAGATTTATTACAGCCCGGTTCGCGGCGGATACTATTATCCTTATTCGGGTGGATGGAGATTCGGAGTCACGGCGCCTAGTGGGGTCATCCTGGGAAACGGCGTCTCGATTCAACTCGGTGGGCCAACGCCCTACATTTATCACCCCACGGTGATTCAACAATACCCGGTGGTCGTGGTCCCTTGACCTCACTCCAAGCGAAGGTCCGCGACTTTGCCAAGCTGCACTTTTTCGTCCAGGAAATGGCGGTAGCTGGACTGGTCCTTGTTGAGGTCCTGGGCCGTATAAAATTCGAATTTGCGGCGCCGATTCTCGGCCTGAAGATGGCCATAGTGCCGAAGTAGGACCCGGCAGGCTTGGACCTTTCTCGAGGTGTAGGGTGAAGCCCGGAAATGCAGCTTTTTCGGAGCTCGAATCTGGGCCCGCCCGAGATTTCGAAACATCCGGAAGAGGAGAACTCGTCCCTCCTGGCTGAAGGGATAATCGACTCGATATTGATCGGGATCGTCCCAGAGATGGATCAACTGGAACATGAGCGCATCGGCGTCACGCTCCGCCGCTTGATGGGGAGTTTCGAATCGCTCGTCGAATCGCTCGTCGGTGTCGATGAAATACAGCCAATCGGAGGGGACGAAAGAGGCGATGTTGAGAAGAATGTTCCGATTTTCCAAGTCGTTGAAGCCGCTCCGAGCCTTTTGAGCTTTGATGAGAAGCTTAGGGTGCGTGGCTTGCTCGAAGGTTCCGTCGGTCGAGCCGTCGTCCAAAAGGATGATGCCGTCGGAGAAACGCCCGACGTGTTCCAGTGTCTCGTTGATGTCGGGATTGTGATGGCATTGAATGAGCGCGACGACGCTTCTTTTCTCCTTGAACGAATCGGCGCCGCAAATCGCGTGGCCGGCGAAAGTCTGAAGGTAGTTGCGGCATAACTCAGCGGCGTGAATATTTCGCCGGTAATCGAAGCTGATTCTGGAAAAGTCG
The DNA here is from genome assembly GCA_044869875.1 of bacterium. GTDB lineage: Bacteria > UBA10199 > UBA10199 > DSSB01 > DSSB01 > DATEDP01. The sequence continues at coordinate 5,542 of JBIOXX010000037.1, forward strand.
CGGCCCCAGGAATCGTCGTTCACCGCGGTGTGCGAGCCGATCATCGCGTCGTCGAGGATCCGCCGGCTGCTATCGGAGCAAACCTTATTCGGCCGGGGTTTGGTTTCGGTGTGAAAAACTCTGGCACTAAGCAATTGCCGGCCTCGGTATCCGGCTCGCTTAAGCCGGATCCTCACGTCATCATCATCGGCGCCCCATTCGGTGTAGGACTCGTCGTAACCGCCGACTTCTTCCAAGGCTCGGCGCGGGGCGCAGATGCTTCCGGCGGTGATCCAATAGCCTTTGCCGTTTTCGAAACGGACGATGCCGGTGGCGAAACTTCGCGGCTTAGCGGCGACATGCTCCGCCAGCAGTTCGACGACGTCGCTTTCGAGCAGCGACTCCGGCGACATGACGAGAACCTTCGAGCGCTGGGCGTGGCGGATGCCGACGTTGATGGCCTTGGCCGGATTTCGCCAGGGGTGGGCCGCATCGTTCACAATCAGCCGCCAATTGATGAAAGGATAGGACTTGAGCAGCTCGACCACCCCGGCTTCCTCGCTGGGTTCGTCCATAACTACGATGACCTCGATGCCGTTTCGTTGGAAGTAGGGGGCGTTTTGAGGAAGCACCCGCTTGAACTCTTCGAGCTTCTTATAGAAGGGGAGGATCACCGAGAGGTCGTAGTTTTCGGCCTGCGAAGGAGGAAGGCGGCGCAACCCAAAATGGGAGAGACCGATGGCGCTCCATTCCCAGCCGAAAAACCTTCGAGTTCGCATCACTCTGAATTAGGAAATCACCGGAATTCCCGCAATCTAAAAATATCCGGTGGGTTGACATTTTCGGCCCTTCGCCGCAGGCTTGGCCGCATGGCTCCCTCCATCGTTATCGAGTCGCGAGAGCATCTCATCGGCTGGCTCGGCGAAGCCGCCGAGATCGAACACAACCTTATGTGCTGCTATCTCTACGCCATGTTTGGGCTCAAGCGCTCGACCGAGGAGGGATTGAGCGAAGTTGAGCTGGCCGCGGTCGACCGATGGCGCAAGGTCATATTAGGCGTGGCCTTGGAAGAGATGAACCACCTCACCTTGGTTGGGAACCTCACCACCGCGATCGGCGGTTCGCCCCATTTCGGCCGTCCCAATTTTCCGACCGAGCCCGGTCCTTACCCAGCGGACTTGGTCATGGAGTTGGCTCCCTTCACCTTGGACACCTTGGATCACTTCATCTACGTCGAAAGACCGGAGAATCAGGCCTATCCCGACGGCGCGACCTTCGAACGGGGTTATAGCTACATCCGCCAGCCGCTGACCGGACGGCTGATGCCCTCGGCCGGCACTTACCCGACGGTGGGCTCGCTCTATCAATCGATTCGCCAGAGCATCGCGGCGCTGGTCGATAAAATCGGCGAAAAGCAGCTCTTCTGTGGGTGTCCGTCGATTCAAATCGGTCCGCTCGAATCGCAACTGCCGGGACTCAACGTCATCCGCGATCAAGCCTCGGCCAATTTAGCTTTGGACACCATCGTGACCCAGGGCGAGGGCGCGGCGGTCGAGGAAGGCTCGCACTTCGCGCGTTTTTTGCAGATCAAGCGGGAGTACCAGGATTTACTGCGGAAGAATCCGGCCTTTGTCCCGGGCCGGCCGGTGGCTCGCAATCCGGTGATGCGCTCTCCGATCAAGCCCGAAGGTCGGGTTTGGGTGACCGAGCCGCTGGCCTCACGCTACATCGACATGGCCAACGCCATCTATGCCCTGATGCTGCGGGTCTTGGTCCAAGTTTACTCGATCACCGGCCGGTCTCGGGAATCCAAGCGGGCCTTGCTCGATACCTCCTACGCCTTGATGCACAGCATGGTCCCGATCGCCGAGACTCTCACCCAAATGAACGCTAACAAGGAAATGCCCGGCGTGAATGCTGGGATGAGCTTCGCGACCTTGCGTTCTTTGGCGCCGTTGGAGGCTTATTCGGAGCGGGCGGTGCTCACCGAGCGGATGAATGAAGTGCTCTCGGGCTTTAAAATTCTGCAGGCAGAGGTCCAGGACTTCGGTCGCGATCATCCCCGACTGGCTTCCTGCTTGGCTCAGCTCGATCGGGCGGCTCGACCCATCGAAATTGCGCGGGATGCTTTGCTGAAAGTCGAATGGAAGCCTCCGCTGCGGGGGAATGCCGCGCCGGCTCCTCAGCCCGCGGTTTCGGCGTCGCCGGCGGCGACCAGCCAGCCGGTTCCGGCGCCTGCCGACGAACGGGAGATCGAGCGGGCCGAAGCCGGCGACATCGCGATCAGCTTCGAAGGCAAGCGCTGCATTCACGCCCGCCATTGCGTGACCTTGCTGCCGCGGGTTTTCAAGGCCAACACGCCCGGACAATGGCTTTTTCCGGATCAAGCCCAAGCCGAAGAGTTGGCGG
>JBIOXX010000038.1:0-2110 GCA_044869875.1 bacterium
GAAGATTTGAATCGAGAAGATGGCCCTACTCGGGCTTGGCCCAAGCGAGTATCCAATAGCCGTTCCATCCCAGGCGACTTACCCATTCGGTCTTTCTTGCGCCCCATTCATCGCGGATCGACCCATCCTCCAGAGCCGGTTGGAGCTTTCGCAAGAAGGGATAGGTCGGGATCGTGTTGCGAGTGATATCTTCTTCGACCAGGGTCTCGAATCCGGTCTTCTTCGCCAAGCGGCGATAATCCTCCAAGGTATGGTCCATATGCATCGGACCGAAGAGCGGCGCCAGCATCCGCTTGACGCTTTCCGAGCCGGTGTAGCGTCGGAATAAGCGCAGGGGCAAGAAGTCCGAAATCGTGAGCTTCCCGCCCGGCTTCAGGACCCGAAAAGCCTCGGCAAAAAAATCACGCCGGTTCGGGAAATGAAAGATGCACTCCACCGCCGACACGACGTCGAAGCTGGCATCGGGAAAGGGCATGGCGCAGGCATTGCCCTCGACGAAATGCAGCAGGTTGCCCGCTCGAGCCTTCACTTTCTTCTCGGCCCGGGCGATCTGCCGGGGGTCGATGTTGAGGCCGGTCAAATCCAGGCCGAGAAAATTTTCATTGAGGCTGGCCAAGGTGCCGCCGAAACCGCAGCCGGCGTCGAGGACTTTCTGGCCCCCGCGAACTTCGGCCGCTTGATAAACCCTTTTCGAGAGCGCTTCGGCGGCTTCGGCGAAATCTTCGGCGCCACCGCGGGCCCGCTTCGGATCCGGCCAATATCCCCAATGGACATGGCGGCCGAAGGCCCGGTCCAAGTCCTCGATACCGGTGTCGAGCCGCGACAATAGGACGTCGAAATATGGCAGAGAGACTTTGAAACTCATGCGACATCCTCAATTAAATCCGCCGATTTCGGCCTTCCTTCTCCGGCTCCACGTCGGCGGGAAATCCGGTGCCGGTCCAGTTCGACTTTTGATAACCGAAGTTTCGGACCTTTTCCGCGACCAACTCGACCTCGATCAGGGAGTTGTAGGACTGCTGGGCGGCGAAAAAGGCGAGTCGCAAGACCACCTCATCGCGGTCCTTGCAGTCGCGAACGCTCAGCATTTGCTTGGAGCGTCGGATGATCCGAAGGTATCCGGCTTTTTTGGAAAAGACGCGGATCTGCTTGGCTCGCTCCATCTCCTGGGCGTAAGCGGCCAACTCCGGAGCCACCTTGGCGTCGTAGCAAGCTTGGCAATAGGTGGTATGGAGGAGTTCCTCGGCAACCTTTTCCCGAAAGGAAAAAGCGCCTTCATCCAGGAATTGGACGCATTCTTTGCAACTCATCCCCTGGCACAGGCCGCAAAGGTAGACGTTTTTGAGGGCCGCTCGGGGCTTGCGGCAAGAGCTGCAGCATTCTTCGCTGTTGTCGGGGCTTTCTGACATAGCCGGCCTCTAGCATGCTAGTAGCCGTCAATCCATGAGCCATCGCTTCAATTCGCTCAAACTTATCCCTTATCTCCGGTTAGCCGTCGTCCGAGATCACCGGGAAATCAGTTGCAGTTAGTTGTTTTTAAAGGGATATACTTAGGAAGGTTTTACCGACGGGGCGTAGCACAGTTGGCTAGCGCGCCTGCTTTGGGAGCAGGAGGTCGCCGGTTCGAATCCGGCCGCCCCGATTTTATTTTTCAAGCACTTAGAAGATCTGCTCTTCGTTCGGTTGGAGATTTTCCCACAATCCTCCCACGATTTTTTCAGGCAGCCTCGCTTTCGAGGGTCCGAAGGCCTTCGTTTGGGGATTTGTAAGAAGCAGTCAGGCGGTCCACGGCGTTGCGTTTCATGCCATCGTCCACTTCGGTATAGACCCTTAAAGTAAGGCTGGGATCGGAATGTCCCATGAGCTCTTGGGCCACTTTGACGTTCACGTCGGCACGGGCTAGCAGAGTACAGAAGGTCTTTCTCAAGCCATGAGGGGTAACGCCTTTGATGCCATGCTTTTTAAGAGCTCGGTCGATGGATCGACGGATGCAATCCACCTTTGACCCGTTTTCATGGCAGAAGACATATTCCTTTTGGTGAGCCTGTCGCTCCTTATAGTCCCTTCCCTGCTCCTTGTGCCCCTGAAGAGGCAAAAAGTGGCTTAGGAA
>JBIOXX010000039.1:0-2436 GCA_044869875.1 bacterium
CCGAAGGGAGCCGGCAGTTGCTGAATCGCGGTCACGCTTCTTGCCTCCCTTCGAAGCCGATGCGGGGATCGGCGAAGGCGTAGGCCAGGTCGCTGATCAAGAGGCTCAGCAGGGTGAGGAAGGCCGAGATCGAGGTGATCGCCATGATCGTCGGGTAATCGCGGGAGCTGATCGCCTCGAAGGCCAGCTTGCCCATGCCGGGGATGCCGAAGATCTGCTCGATGATGACCGAGCCGCCGAGCAGCGCCGGCAGCATGGTTCCGAGCAAGGTGATCTGGGGAATCAGCGAATTACGGAAGGCGTGGCGCCAGATCACCTTCCTCCGGGGCAGGCCCTTGGCCCAGGCGGTGCGGACGTAATCCTGGCGGACGACCTCGAGCATGGTGGTTCGGGAAAAACGGGTCAAATAGGCGAAGCTGCCGTAGACCATGGTCAAGACCGGCAGGACCAAGTGCCACGTCACGTTGCCGACCTTGAGCAAGAAGGGATACTCGTCGGCGCCTTCCGACATCAGGCCGCCGAGCGGGAACCAGTTCAGATGGTCGCCGCTGGCGAAGTACATGAGCAGCAGATAAGCCACCCAAAAGCTGGGCAGCGAGTAGAGAACGAAAAGCAGGACCATCAGCGTCTTCTCGCCGAAGGATTCGCGGTGCATCGCCGAGTAGACGCCGAGCGGAATCGAAATCAGATAAGCGACGAAGAATTCGATCAGGTTGAGGCAGAGCGTGATCGGCAGGGCTTCGCGGATCTTGTCGATCACCGGCCGGTGGTCCTTGAAGGACTCGCCGAAGTTCAACTGCAGGACGTTCACCAGCCAGATCTTGAATTGGATGCCGTTCTGGCCCAGCCACTCCAAGGCCTGGCGGGTCGGCTTGGGCTTGTCCTTGGGGTCGGAGCCGTAGATCTTGATCGTTACCCGGCCGATGAAATTTTCATAGGAAGCCGGCAGGTCGACCTTGAGCCCGTAGAGCTTGAGCATCTCGTCGGTCACTTCTTGGGAGACGGCGGTTTCCTTCAAGCCTTGGGCGGCTTGGAGCTTGAGGGTGACCGGATTGCCCGGCGCCAGCCGGACGATGACGAAGGTCAGCACCAAGATGCCGAGCAGGGTCGGGATCATCGCGAAGAGCCGCTTGATGACGTAAGCGGTCACGGCGACTCCTTTCCAATCTTCCATTCCAGGATGTCGACGCCGGCCGGATAGATCCGGACGTTTTCGAAGCGCCGGCTCCGGGCCACCAGCGACGGCCGGGCATAGAGGAAGGCGTAAGGTTGCTCTTCGTAAATCAGCCGGTGAAATCGGTGATAGAGATGGGTCCGCCGCTCTTTGTCGAAAGTCCGGCGGGCCTCTTCCATCAGGCGGTCGGCTTCGCCGTTCTCGAAGCCGACGAAGTTCGAGCCCTTCTCGGCCTGGCTCGAATGCCAAACCTGGTAAGGGTCCTGGTCGAAGCCGAAGCTCCAGGCCAAGGACACCGCGTCGAAGTTCCGACCGTTAAGCTGCTGCACGAAGGTCGCCCATTCCATCGTTTGGATCTCCACCTCGATGCCGGCGCCGGCGAAATCCTTTTTCATGATGGTGGACAGGTTGGTGTAAAACTCGGCTCCCGAAGGAACCAGGAAGTTGAAGCGGAACGGCACCCCGTCCTTGTCCCGAATTCCATCGCCATCGTGATCGATCCACCCGGCCTCGTCGAGGAGTTTTTTGGCCCCGGCCGGGTCGAAGGGAATCTGGGGCAGGCTGGGATCGTACTCGTAGCCGAAGATCCAGAAGGGCCCGGTCGTCAGCTTGCCGATCCCGTATTCCAGGTTTTTCAAGATCGACTCGCGGTTGATCAGCATCGCCAGGGCTTTGCGGACCTTGCGGTCCTGGAAATAGGGCCGCCGTAAGTTCCAGCCGACGTAGAAATAGGAAGGCAGGTAATACTGATGCTTCTCGAAGAGCTTCTTGAAGGCCGGGGTGTCGGTCTGCTTGGCCCATTGCTTGGCGCTAAGCCCGTCCATGTCGACCTCGCCCTTCTTGAGGCGCTGGAAGGCGACGACGTCGTCGGGAATGATCTTGAAAACGATGCGCTTGATGTCGGGAAATTTAGATTTGTCCCAATAGCCTTCATTGCGCTCTAAAACGATGCGGGCTCCGGTATCCCATTTTTTGAATTTGTAGGGGCCGTTGCCGATCGGCGCCCGGCCGGCGGGGTGCTTGTTGAAATCCATGCCGTCATCGAAGATGTGCTTCGGGATCACCGGAATTCCGCCGACGAACTCCATCGCCTTGTAATAGGGTTGGGCGTAGGTGAAGCGCACCGTGTAGTCGTCGAGCTTTTCGATCTTCTTGATGTCCTTGTAGTAGACCCGGAGGTGAGGCGCGTCGACCTTCTCGTTCATGATCGTTTCGAAGGTATAGACGACGTCCTCGGCGGTGAAGGGCTTGCCATCGTGCCA
>JBIOXX010000040.1:0-2395 GCA_044869875.1 bacterium
GGCGACCAAGGAAGCAATCAAATCGGAAGCTCCGGCCTCCCGGGAGTCCACACCAAAGTTCTTTACGGCGATCCTTCCAAGGCTGGCTTCTACACGATTTTACTTTTCGTACCCGCCAACACCACGATTCAGGCCCATTCCCATCGCGACGACCGCATGGCGACAGTCGTCTCCGGCGAGTGGCATTTCGGCTACGGCAATCGCTTCGATCCAAAATTGCTCAAAACGCTTCCGCCGGGCAGCGTCTATTCGGAACCGGGCGGCCTGACCCACAACCATTTCGCCCAAACCAAGGCCGAAGCGGTGATTGTGCAAATCTCGGGTTATGGTCCCACCGATACTCGATATTTCGATTCTGCGAACGAACCGAAATGAAGAGGATGCTCACGGCGACAACTAGGAGATAGACCGAACGACTCCGCCGTCGACTCGCAAAGCCCCGCCGGTGGTCGCCATGACAAGAGCTGTCTTATTGAGATAATTTTAATAATTTAGCCGATTGTCTTTATAAAATAAAAGCCCGCCGCTGCTAGGTTTTTTTCTCTGCCTTTTTTCTTCACACTTTAGACTGATCATGGCTCTGCTGCGCGTGAGCATCGCCATTTTTTTTTAATATTCTCATATACTTACAGCCTTCGATTTTATGGGCTTGGCACGTCCTTTGCTCTCTTCGTTTCCGAATGGAGATCCATCGATGGGTAAACTAATCGCAACCGAAAGTGTCGGGCTTCGAGTCGAAACACGTTTAGATGAGGCCGATCGAAGAGACGGCGTCGGAGTCGAAGCCGGAGTTGAGCTCCAGCTCAAGCCTCCGAAAGAAGCCACTGAATGTCCTGCCGCGGCCCACTATTATTCTTCGCCGCTTTATCCCAATAAATATGAATATCGAGTCTGCGCTTCCAGCTACACCTATTGGGCGCTTTCCTTCTCGGGAGCGGCGCTGCGAGATACGGGTAGGGAAGAGAACGTATCTTCATCCTTCGGATTCAACGCCGGGCTTGGTTTATCCTTCAATTGGACGCGAGCCGAGAAAGTATTCAAATACGAACTGGATGGCTCCGATTCCAAAACTTACCACCCCTTTCGCATTGGCCTGGGTCCGGTCGGCCAATACAGCAGCCTCCAAGGTTGGGGAGCCGGTCTCGGGGCGAGCACCAAATTTGGCGATCGTTTTTATATCAATGGCGGTGTCGTTTTTAACGCCGAAGGCGGGTCCTCGGAATACATTGCCCTGGGCTTGAGGAACTTTCTTTAAGCCTCTTTTTTCGGCGGCCGGTAATGGCCCGGCGGCAGGCGCAGCGAGATAGCGATGCGGTTCCAGGCATTGATCGCGGCGAGAACCCAAGTCAAATCCACCGTCTCTTTCTCTGAGAATTGAGCCCGAACCTTCTCGTAAACCGAATCCGGAACGTGAGTCTCTCCGACCCGAGTCACCGATTCGGTCCAGGCCAAGGCCGCCCGCTCGCGGTCGCTGTAGTAGGGACTTTCTTCCCAAGCGTCCAAGCCGTAGAGCCTTTGCTCGCTCTCGCCCATCGCCCGGGCATCCTTCCAGTGCATATCGATGCAATAAGCGCAGCCGTTGATTTGGGAGGCCCGAAGCTTCACCAAATGGAGCAGTCCAAGCTCGAGCCCGCAGTTGATGAAGTATTTTTCCATTGCCACCAAGTAGCCGTAGGCTTCGGGAGCGACGGTCATGGGATTGAGGCGAGGGTGCTGCATAAGCCGACCTCCTGAGGAATTATTTCAAGCGCTGGTCCAGGAACTGCACGACTTTATCGAGATTGGATTTGGAGTTGAAGGCCGAATCCCCGTGTTCGGCCCCCTCGAGATAGAGAAGCCCGACGTTTCTTGGGCCGATGGTGGCCGCCAAGGCATCGTACAAGAGTTGGCTTTGCTCCGGCGGCACGGTGCAATCCTCGGTTCCGTGCTCGATGAAGAAGGGCGGGTCTTCGTGAGAAATATAGAAGATCGGATTGGCGTAGAGCACCAAGCGCGGGTTTTGCTGGGTCGGTCCGCCGATGTATTCCGATTCGGGCGAATGCGGATCGTTGTGGATTTGGGGGCAGGAGCTTCCGCTATCGTGGTACTGCTGATCCATCTGGAGAAAATCGATCGGACCGTACCAGTCGACGACGGCTTGGACGCAGCTCGACTGATCGGCATTGCCCAAGCTGCCCCCCTCCAAATCCGCCGCTCCGCAAGAAGTGCCGAGAAGCGAGACCAGATTGCCGCCGGCCGAATCCCCCCAGGCGCCGAATTTTTGGCTGTTCAATCGGTATTGCTGGGCGTGAGCCCGCAGCCATCGTACCGCGGTTTTAACGTCCTGGATCGCGGCCGGGAACGTGGCTTCGCCGCTCAGCCGGTAGTTCAAGCTGGCGACCGCGTAGCCCGAGCT
>JBIOXX010000041.1:0-2252 GCA_044869875.1 bacterium
GGAAAAAACTTATCACATCGACTCGCCGGACTTGCTCCAGGCCGAATGGCTGAAGGACATCAAGCACCTCGGCATCGGCGCCGGCACCTCGACGCCGAAGTCGCAGATCGATGACGTTCAGCGCCGAGTTGCCGAGCTCTTTCCGGGTGAGGTGCTGTCCCGCAAGGAAGGCACCGACGGCGAGATCCTCGACGGCGACTTCGCACCCGAGGACGAGTTTTAATCTTCCCAACTTGCACCTTGGGCGAGGAACCTTGGACATCGACTTGGTGTTGAAAGCCACCGCAACCAATTTCGCCGGGGCCGAAAAGGCCCTGCGCTCCAATCCCCGGGACGCGACCGAGCTCGTGGACCTGTTGCTGCCTTACGACCTCGCCAAGATGAAGACGAAGTCGATCGCCTTCCAAAACCGCAAGATGAGCACCAAGGGCATTCTGGAATTTCTCGAAGGCTTTCGCCGCTTGGCGGGGCAGGGAAGGGCCAAGCCCCGAACCAAGCTGATCAGCCTCAAGGTCGACGAAGCGCTCCTGGAAGCTTTCAAAGGCCGGGCAGCCCTCGAAAATAAGAAATACCAAACCCTAATCAAAGAATTGATGCGGGCCCACCTGAGCGGCTAATGCCCATTGAATCATCGCTTGGGGCCGGGCAATAATGATGTTAGTGGGATCCCCTATGTCGTTTCTTCGAAAAATTGAGTGGCTGACCTTGCCATTCCTCTCCCTCACGCTGCTTTGCAGCATTCTGGGCTTGGCGATTTACATCCCGCGTCATGGGGTGCACCCCCTCGAGCCTATCGCCACCGCGGTTTTCGTCTTCGTGGTCGCGATGGTCGTGTCCGGCGGCTATCACCGTTATTTCGCCCATAAGACCTTCCAATGCCATCCGGCGCTCAAGCTTTTCTATCTGATCGTAGGGGCGGCCGCCTTTCAGCAATCGGCTTTGGTCTGGGCGGCCGATCACCGTTACCATCATCGCTTTGTCGACACCGACAAGGACCCCTACAACATCAAGAAGGGCTTCTGGTACGCCCACGTCGGCTGGCTTCTGACCAAGGATCCGGGCCACCGCGACCAGCTAGCCGAAATCGCCCCCGACCTGGTCGCCGACAAGTGGGTCATGTGGCAGCACCGCTATTGGATTTGGCTCTCCTTGCCCTTGGCTATCGGTTTGCCTTTGGCGCTGGGCCTGATGATTGACCGGCCCTTCGGGATGCTGCTTTGGGCCGGCGTCTTGCGGGCGGTAATCACCCATCATACGACCTTCACGATCAACTCGGTGGCTCACAAGTTCGGCACCCAGCCCTACACCGATACCAATTCGGCCCGCGACGTCTGGTGGCTGGCGCCCATTCTCTGCGGCGAGAATTATCACAATTACCATCACCGCTTTCAGAGCGATTACCGCAACGGCATCCGCTGGTATCACTGGGATCCAACTAAGTGGGCACTGTGGCTTCTGTCGCATACGCCCTTGGTGAAGGAACTGCGCCGGGCCCCTCAGCCGGCCGTGTTGCGGGCCCGCCTGGAGATGGACTGGAAGCGGCTCGAGGCCAAGGCCCATCCTCATCCCAGCGAGTTCTGGCAGCCTTTCCTCGAGAGGCTCCAAGCGATGAAGTCCGGCCTCGAAAGCGCGGCCGAGCTTTATGCCAAGGCCCGGAAGGACTTTGCCGAGTTCAAGGCCGACGTGGCCAATCGTTCCCGCGACTCCCTCCAACAAGCCAAGGAAGCGCTGCGTGAGCGCGAACGCCACTTCAAGCAACAATTGGCCGAATGGCGGCGGGCGACCCGGGTCGCTTATCAAGCCCTCTCCGGATCGAGCGGCGTCTCAGCCTAGCTCTTCGATTGACGGTATTTACCCAAAGCCAGCAGCGGAAAATAATGCCGGTAGCCGTGGTAGCGGATGTAGAAGTGTCCGGGGAATCCGGTGCCGGTGTATTCCTTTTCATCCCAGCAGCCGTGTTTGTTCTGCCGGTTCAGCAGGAACTCGACTCCGCGAGAGACCGAGGATTCGGCGCCGCCGACGGCAACCAATCCCATCACCGCCCAAGCGGTCTGCGAAGGGACCGAATGGGGCAGGGGAGTGAAGCGGTCCTCGAGGTAACCGCGACAGGACTCGCCCCAGCCGCCGTCGTGGTTCTGGACCGAGATCAGCCATTGCCGGGCCTTCTGGATGCGGGGGTCGCTTAAGTTTTCGCCGATGGCGGCCAAGCCTTGGAGCACGCACCAGGTGCCGTATAGGTAGTTCACGCCCCA
>JBIOXX010000042.1:0-13244 GCA_044869875.1 bacterium
AGATCCCAACGTCCTTCTCTTGGGCCAAGACGTGGGTCGGGCCGGCGGCGTTTTTCGGGCCACCGAGGGATTGCTGGAGCGTTTCGGAAAGGACCGGGTCCTCGATACCCCCTTGGCCGAGGCGGGCATCGTCGGTTGCGCCGTCGGCATGGCGCTTTACGGGCTGAAGCCGGTGGCCGAAATGCAATTCTCGGGCTTCGCCTATCAGGCTTTCCACCAAGTCGAGCAGCACGTCTCGCGTTACCGCAACCGCACTCGAGGCGAGTTCCCCTTGAGCATGGTGATCCGCATGCCTTACGGCGGCGGCGTCCGGGCCTTCGAGCACCATTCGGAGAGCCGCGAAGCCTATTACGCCCACACTCCCGGCCTGAAGGTCGTCATCCCCTCGACGCCCCGCGACGCTTACGGCCTGCTTCAATCGGCGATCCGCGACCCCGATCCGGTCGTTTTCATGGAGCCGAAACGGATCTACCGAAGCTTCAAAGAGGCTTTGCCCGAAGAAGAAGAATCGATTCCGCTCGGCCAGGCCAAGATCGTCCGACCCGGCGAAGAGCTCACTCTGATCAGCTACGGCGCGATGATGCCGGTGGCGCTGGAAGCGGCCAACCAGATGGGCGCGGACCATTCCATCGAAGTCATCGACCTCCGCACGCTCTCGCCGCTCGACCGTCCTACCCTTGTCGCTTCGGTGAAGAAGACCGGGCGGGCGGTGGTGGTCCACGAGGCGCCGCGCCAATTGGGAATGGGGGCCGAGATCTCGGCGCTGCTGATGGAAGAAGCTTTTCTTTACTTGAAGGCACCGGTTTTTCGGGTCAGCGGTTACGACGTCATCATGCCTTACTACCAGCTCGAAAACGATTACCTGCCCAGCGTCGGGCGGGTGGTTCAAGCCCTTCGCGATACCCTGGCTTACTAAGATTAGATTTTGTTTGAGTCGTCGCTCATCTTGGGAGACCCTTGTTCTTGTTCAGTATCGGAGGTGAATGGTGGCCCAAGAATTCCGTTTTCCCGATCTCGGCGAAGGCGTCGCTGAAGGCGAGCTGGTCAAGTGGCTGGTCAAGGAAGGCGACGAAGTCAAAGAAGACCAAGACGTCGCCGAAGTCGAAACCGACAAGGCCCTGGTCAATATCCCCTCGCCCTTCGCCGGCAAGGTCGAAAAACTACATTTTAAAGAAGGCGACAAAGTTCCGGTAGGCGAAGTCTTGATGACCTTCTCGGGCGGAGGATCGGCGAAAAAAGAGGAAAAAGAAGCCGAAAAGAAACCGGCCGGCGCTGAAAGCAAAGGGTCCCCGGAACCGGCTAAGGAAAAGCCGGCTCCTGAAAAAGAGGAAAAAGAAGTCGAAGCGCCGCCTAATGAATCGGCTAAGCCAGCGGCTAAAGATGCAAAGCTTCCGGTCCTGGCGACGCCCCATACCCGCAAGCTAGCTCGCGAGCTCGGCATCGATATCGAGCAGGTCCAAGGTAGCGGCGAAAACGGCCGAGTGACCGAAGAGGACCTGCGCAGCTTTTCCAAGCCGAAGTCGGAAAGCAAAGCCAAGGCCGCCGAGGCTCCGGCCAAGCCTGCCGCCAAGACCGAGGCAACACCGACTCACGACGAGGATTTCGGCCCGGTCGAACGGCTACCCATCAAGGGGATCCGGCGCAAGATCAGCGAGCACATGCTCCAAACCGCCCATCAGACCGTCATGGTCACCCACATCGACGAAGCTCGGGTCGACGCCTTGATACAGCTCCGCAAGGAGAAGAAGAAATACGCCGAGGAACGCGGGGTCAAATTGACTCTCCTGCCCTTCCTCATGAAGGCCTGCGTGATCGCCCTCAAGAACTACCCCTACCTCAATGCCAGCCTGGTCGGCGAAGAGATCGTCTTGCGACGCTACTACCATTTCGGCTTCGCCGTCGACACCGAGGCCGGCCTGATGGTGCCGGTGATCCGCGATGTCGACCAGAAGAGCATCCTCCGGTTGGCGGCCGAGCTTTCGGATTTGAGCGAGAAAGCCCGCGACCGGAGCATCGCCCGCGAAAACCTCGTCGGCCACAGCTTTTCGATCACCAATATCGGCAGCATCGGCGGCCGGGCCTTTACCCCGATCATTCATTACCCCGATTCCGCGATCCTGGGCTTGGGTCGAACCTACGAGGCGCCGGTGGTGGTCGACGGCGAAATCAAGATATCCAGTCTCCTTCCGCTCTGCTTGACCTTCGACCACCGCGTCACCGACGGCGCGACCGGCGCCCGCTTCGTCAACGAGCTGATCAAATACCTCGGCGATCCCGACCTCCTCCTGCTCGACGACGGGGAGGCCTGAGGCCATGGTCGTCGGCAATCTTTCGGAGTTCAGCGAAGTCGCGGTGATCGGCGCCGGCCCCGGCGGCTACGTCGCGGCGATCCGCGCCGCCCAGCTCGGCAAGGAAGTCACCCTCGTTCACAACGAGAGCTTGCCTGGCGGGGTCTGTCTGCTGCGAGGTTGCATTCCTTCCAAGGCACTGATCGAAGCCGCCAATTTTTACCACCGATTGGGCCGAGCCTCCGACTTCGGAATCGAAGTGGGATCCGCTAAAGTCGATTGGCTCAAGCTCCAGCAATGGAAGGACGGCGTGGTCGAGAAGCTCGGCCGCGGCGTTGAAACTTTGCTCAAGCAAAATGGAGTCACGACCGTCCGCGGCACCGCGGTCTTCGAGGATGAGAAGACGCTGGGAATCCAAACCGACGGCGGGCTCCAGCGCTTGAGCTTCACCGACGCCGTCGTAGCGGTGGGAAGCCGGCCCCGGCCCTTGCCGGGTTTGGATTTCGACGGCGAGCGGATTCTTTCCTCAGACGACATTCTTCGAAGCCCTGAAATTCCGGGCAGCTTGCTGGTCATCGGCGGCGGCTACATCGGCCTGGAGTTGGGCCAGGTCTTCGCCAAACTCGGAACCAAGGTCACCATCGTCGAGGCCCTACCCGAGCTGCTCAGCGGCTTGGAGGCAAGCTTAGTTCGGCCGGTCAAGCGGCGTTTGGAAGAGCTGGGCGTTGAGATTTTTCTCAAGACTCAAGTGGAGGGTGGAAAGCTTCCAGGCCAAGGCGTCGAAGTCCGCTTCAAGCCGGCCGAAGGCAAACCGCTGGTCCGCAGCTTCGACCGAGTCTTGGTCGCGATCGGCCGCATCCCCAACAGCGACCGGATTCAAGCCGCCAAAGCCGGGCTTAAGCTCGACGCCAAGGGCTACATCGAAGTCGACCGGCGCCAAGCCACCAACCTGCCCCACCTCTATGCCATCGGCGACGTCGCCGGGGGCATTCAGCTCGCCCACAAGGCCAGCCGCGAGGGGATCGTCGCCGCCGCCAACATCGCCGGCCAGCCCGACGCCTTCGACAACCAAGTGCCGGCAGTGATCTTCACCGATCCCGAGATCGCCTACGTCGGACTGAGCGAAAGCCAGGCCAAGGAGCGGGGCATCGAAACCAAGACCGGCATGTTCGGATTCCCGGCCAATGCCCGGGCTCTGACCCTCGATGACGCCGAAGGCTTCGTTAAAACCGTGGCCGAGAAAAACAGCAGCCGTCTGCTCGGCGTCCAAATGGTCGGGCCCCACGTCTCCGACCTCATCGCCGAAGCCGCGCTGGCGCTGGAGATGGGCGCCATGGCCGAGGACTTGAGCCTGACCATCCACCCTCACCCCACCTTGAGCGAAGCTCTCCACGAAGCCGCCGAATCGGTGCTCGGGCTGTCGATTCATCGCTACGAGAAAAGACGAAAGTAGCTACACCCCTTCCCGCTTCGCCCTAAAATGCTCGAAGCGGTTCAAGGCGTTGAGGTAAGCCTTGAGCGAGGCCTTGATGATGTCGGTGTCGGTGCCAACTCCCCGGACCTCCCGGCCTT
Organism: bacterium; assembly: GCA_044869875.1. Lineage (GTDB taxonomy): Bacteria > UBA10199 > UBA10199 > DSSB01 > DSSB01 > DATEDP01. Next base: position 3,861 of record JBIOXX010000042.1, read on the forward strand.
GGTCCTTCAAGGCAACGAGAACCTCGCCCTGAGCATCGGCGCCGCCGGTAATTGCCTTGATGTTGAATCCCGAGAGCTCGCCGGCGAATTGGGTGAGCCGCTTCAAGACCTTGAAGGAGGCATCGACCGGCCCCACGCCCTTTTCGGAATCGGTCTTGACCTGGCCGTCGATCTCCACCGTCACCTCGGCCTTGGGCGAGCCGTCGGAATCGCTGGTCACGCTGTAGCTCCGCAAGCGGTAACGCTCTTCGCCTTCGTGGCGCTGCTCGAAGAGGATCACTTCGATATCGTCGTCGAAGATTTCCTTCTTCTTGTCGGCCAAGGCCTTGAAGGCCTCGAAGACCTTTTCGAATTCGGCCTCCTCGAGCTCATAGCCGAGCTCCTGGAGCCGCTGCCGGAAAGCATGGCGCCCCGAGTGCTTGCCCAAGACGAGCTTGGACTGGCTCCAACCCACCGACTCCGGCGTCATGATTTCGTAGGTCATGTTGTTCTTGAGCATGCCGTCCTGGTGGATCCCCGACTCATGGGCGAAGGCGTTCTCGCCGACGACCGCTTTGTTGGGCTGGACCTGGACCCCGGTGATGAGGCTCAAGAGCTTGCTGGTGTGATAGATCTGCTCGGTCTTGATCCGGGTGTCGCACTGGAAGAGCTCGCGCCGGACCTTGAGGGTCATGACGATCTCTTCCATCGCGGCGTTGCCGGCCCGCTCGCCGATGCCATTGACGGTGCACTCGACTTGGCGGGCGCCGGCTCGGATCGCGGCCAAGCTGTTGGCCACCGCGAGGCCCAAATCGTTGTGGCAGTGAACGCTGATCACGGCCTTATCGATGTTGGGTACGCTTTGTCGCAAGTGGGTGATGAGGCTGTAGAACTCCTCGGGATAGGTGTAACCGACGGTGTCGGGGATGTTGACGGTCTTGGCTCCGGCCTCGATCACCGCCTGGATCACCTCCGACAAATAGGAGCGGTCGCTGCGGGTCGAATCCTCGGCGCTGAACTCGACGTTGGGCGTATAAGCCACGGCGTGTTTCACCGCCGCCACCGCGTCCTTCAAGACCTGGTCCCGGCTCTTGCCGAGCTTGTGCTTGAGATGGAGGTCGCTGGTCGCGATGAAGGTGTGGATCCGCGGGGCTTGGGCCTCGCGAACGGCGTCCCAACAGACGTCGATGTCCTTGAGAGTCGCCCGGGAAAGCCCGGCCACCGAAGAGCCTTCGATTTCGCGGGCGATGGCTTGGACGGCCGCGAAGTCGCCCTTGGAAGCCACCGGAAAGCCGGCCTCGATGATGTCGACGCCCAATTTCGCGAGCTGGCGAGCCATCCGGAGCTTCTCGTCCAAATCCATGCTGCAACCCGGTGACTGCTCGCCATCGCGAAGCGTGGTGTCGAAAATTTTAACGATATCCATTTTAAATTCTCCATTTGCAATATGCCGCAAGCACCGGACGCAAGTCCAGTCGATCCGCGTCACGGTTTTGGGCCCGTGTTTTTTAGTTGTCTTTGCGGTTAGTGATGAGCCGCAGGTTGTCCTGCGGCATGGGGGTGGTGTCATTGGGCGTGCCGCCCAGCAGCAGGTCGGAATCGCCGCGGTCGCGGCGGGAGATGCGGAAGGCCTCTTCGATAAGGCCCGAAGCGACGTAAGCCAAGGCAAAGAAGAAGATCATTTCCGAGGGCGCCGAGGCCACCAAGAAGAGGACGCAGGCCAAGAAAACCAAGGCGAAGAAGGATTCCTTGCGCTTGAAATTGATTTTTTTGAAATTGCGGTAGGGAACGTTGCTGACCATCAAGAGCGCCAAGCCGATGGTGAGGCCCAAGAGCAAGACGCTCGAAACCTCGACGTCGCCTTTCCAGCGATGATGGAAGATGATGTAGGAAGCGACGACGTAAGCCGCGGTCGGAATCGGCAAGCCTTGGAAGTGCTTCTTCTCGACGTCGGAGATCTGAACGTTGAAGCGAGCCAAGCGGAGCGCGCCGCAGGCGAAGAAAAGGAAGGCCGCGGCGAAGCCGATCTGGTTGAAGTGGTCGAGGGTCCAAGTATAGGCCAAGACCGCCGGCGCCAAGCCGAAGCTGGCCAAGTCGCAAAGCGAGTCGTACTCGATGCCGAAATCGCTGTGAGTCCGGGTGAGGCGGGCGACCCGTCCGTCCAAGCCGTCGAAGACGCCGGCCAAGAGGATCATCCAGGCGGCGAAGAGATGGTCGCCGTTAATCGAATGGACGATCGACACGAAGCCGCAGAAAAGCGAGGCGGTCGTGATCATATTGGGAAGGATGTAGACGCCCTTCCGAATACCCACTCTTTTGACTCGAACGTTGCTCATGAAATCATCTTCGCCAGCGCCGTCGCGCCGGCGTTCACCTTATCTCCGGGTTTCACCAGGATTTCCCAATCCGGGGGCATGCAAACTTCCATGCGGGAACCGAAGCGAATCATGCCGTAGCGCTGGCCGCGCTCGACCGGCAGGTTACTTTGCAGATAGCAGACAATCCGCCTAGCCACAAGCCCTGCGATCTGGACGAAAGCCAGGCTTTTCCCGGTCTTGGTCTGCATCACCACCGCGTTCCGCTCGTTCTCAAGGCTGGCCTTATCCAGGCTGGCCACGAAGAATTTGCCGGGGAAGTAGTGGATTTCCTTCACTTCTCCGTCGCAGGGAATGCGGTTCACGTGGACGTTGAAGGGGCTCATGAAGATGCTGACCTTGCGGTGCCGCTCCTTCAAATAGGGCCCGGTTTCCCATTCCTCGATCTTCAAGACCGTCCCGTCGGCCGGGCTAACCAAGAGCGAGGGGTCGCCAGGAGCCTGTCTCGGCGGATCGCGGAAAAAGTTGAGGCAGAAGAGAAAGGCGGCGGCGAAGACCAGGCCCAAGGGCCAGAAAAACCAGCCGCCGATCACCGCCAGAACCAAGCTGATCAATAGAAAGGGATAACCTTCCTTGGCCAGGTAGGGAAAGGGCCCGCCCTTCATAATATTGCGGGCTTCAGACATTCTCTTCCTTGGCGGGCTCGGCCGAGAAAGCCATGAGGACGTTCTTGCCCTTCTGCATGGCGATGTTGCCGGTGCGGACGACCTCGAGAATCTCGAAGGGCTGAAGTTTCTTCAACAGCTCCTCATTGGCGCCGTGCTCCCCGACCACTTCCAAGATCAAAGTCCGGGGATCGCTGGAGTCGACGACTCGTCCGCCGGCCTCGACCGCCAACTTGGTCAGGTCGGCTTTGTTCTTGTCCCCCACCCTCACCTTGGCCAACATCAGCTCGCGGCGAACGCAATCCTCGCTCGAAACGTCGACCACCTTGAGCACGTCGATGAGCCGGTTGAGCTGCTTCAGGATCTGCTCGATGATGCCGGGATTGCCGTGGGTAATCAGCGTCATCCGGCTGATTTTAGGATCGGGAGTCGGGGCCACCGAGAGAGCATCGATGTTGAAGCCACGGCCGGCGAACATGCCGGCGACTCGGGCCAGGACGCCGAACTCGTTCTCGACCAAAACCGAAATGGTGTGAGTTTTTTCGTGGGAATTCATTTTATGCCAATACGATATCGCTGACGGCTCCGCCGGCCGGCACCATCGGGTAAACGTTGTCTTCCAAGGTGGTGACGAAATCGATCACCACCGGTTTGTCGCGGACCTTGAGCGCCGCCTCGATCACCGGAACCACTTCATCTTTCACGCTAGCCCGCAATCCGACCGCGCCGTAGGCCTCGGCCAGCTTGACGAAGTCGGGCTGGGTGTTCATGTCGACCTCGGAGTAGCGGTTATCGTAGAACAGCTCCTGCCACTGCCGAACCATGCCCAGGAAACGGTTGTTCATGATCGCGATGATGACCGGCGTCTTCCACTCCACCGCGGTGGCCAGCTCCTGGATGTTCATCTGCACGCTGCCGTCGCCGGTAATGCAAATGACGGTCTTGTCGGGGTAAGCGAGCTGAGCTCCAATCGCCGCCGGAAAGCCGAAGCCCATCGTGCCCAAGCCGCCCGAGGTGCACCAACGGTGCGGCTCCTTGAAATGATAGAACTGGGCCGCCCACATCTGATGCTGGCCAACGTCGGTGGTCACGATCGCCTCGCCCTTGGTGTGCTGATAGAGCATGTCGATGACGTACTGGGCCCGAATATCCTTGGGCCCTTGCTGGTAGCCCATCGGGGCCTTCTCTTTCCAAGCCTTGATCTGGTCCCACCAGGGCTGAATCTGCTGGTGGTACTTCTTGAGGAAGGCCGGATCGGCCTCGGCCAACTGAATCATGTCGGTGAGGACGCTTTTCACGTCGCCGACGATCGGCACGTCGACCGCGACGCTCTTGCCGACGTTGGCCGGGTCGATATCGATGTGGATCTTCTTGCTGTTCTTGGAGAACTCGCTGAGCTTGCCGGTAACCCGGTCGTCGAAGCGGGCGCCGATCGAGAAGAGCACGTCGCATTCGTTGATCGACATGTTCGAATAATAAGTGCCGTGCATCCCGAGCATGCCTAGGCTCTGCTCATCGAGCCCCGGAAAAGCGCCGAGCCCCATCAAGGTCATCGCCACCGGAATCTTGGTTAAGTCGGCGAGCTTGCGCAGCTCGGGCGAAGCCTTGGCCAAGACCGCCCCGCCGCCGACGTAGAAAAGCGGCCGCTTGGCTTCCTTGATCAGCTCCCAGCCCTTCTTGATCTGGCCGGGATGGCCTTGGCTCACGGTCCGCGGCGAGCGGACCTTGACTTGATCGTAGGGCAAAATCTCGGTTTGATGGAGCTGAAGGTCCTTGGGAATGTCGACCAAGACCGGGCCGGGCCGGCCCGAGGCCGCGATATGGAAGGCCTCTTTCATGATGCGCTGGAGGTCGCGGACGTCTTTCACCAAATAATTGTGCTTGGTGCAGGGCCGGGTGATGCCGACGATGTCGGCCTCTTGGAAAGCGTCGTTGCCGATCATCGAGAGCGGCACTTGGCCTGAGATCACGACCATCGGAATCGAATCCATGTAAGCCGTGGCCAAGCCGGTCACGGTGTTGGTGGCGCCGGGTCCCGAGGTGACCAGGGCCACGCCGGGCTTGCCGGTGACCCGGGCATAGCCGTCGGCGGCGTGAACCGCGCCCTGTTCATGACGGACCAAGACGTGACGGATCTCGGGGGCTTTGTAGAGCTCGTCGTAGACGTGGAGGATCGCTCCGCCGGGATAACCGAAGATCAGGTCGACGCCCTCGTCCTTGAGGGCTTGGATGAAAATTTGAGCACCGGTGAGCTTCATAGGAAAATTTAGCTTTATGCCAATTAAATCAAAGAAGTCAAACGGGCGAGAGCGAATTACTGCCGCCATTTCTGGGGAAATCTTCGATTCTTCATTTAGAGCTTCGGCGAAGGCTATCCAGAATATCTTCTATTTTCGTTTTTCCCTTTAATTTATCAACCTGTAGCCTCTTTTTTTCAACCTTTTCTTCATTAGTCAAAAAAGGTTTTTTTTCGAGCTTTTTCAAGCTCGCTTCCAGTTTTTGATGTTTCGACCAGAGCGCTTTGAGCTCAGCGTTGGAATCGAGGTGATTTTCGAGCAAGTCCAGATCGCTAACGTTCATGGAACCTTCCCTTCCTCTTCTATTTTGCGACGCAGCCGATTTTCGGCCTCGGAGACCCGAAGGTATTCGGGCTTGAGCTCGGCCGCCGTCAGGACCTTGCCCTGCCGAAAAAGCCGAAGACCCAGCCTTCCCAAGGCCTCGGGACTGACGTGATCGTAGCGCCCTTCCTCGACCCATTCCAAACCTGAAATTTGCTCGAAGCGGTTTTGGTAGACCGGAACCGCGTCGCCAACCAGAAGCTTCTTGCCGGGCAATCGTTGGATGCTCTCCAACCAAAGCTCGACCGGCCAGGCCCGATCGGCTTCCACCGCAACCGGGTAAGTCTCGTCCCGGGAATAAACGCCCGAAAAGACCTCGCCGCAATGGGCATCGATGCAGGGAATGACGTAAGCGGCGTTCTCCAAGAGCGGATAGGCCAAGGCGGCCAAGGTCGAGATGCCGGCCACCGGCCGAGGATAGCGGGCGCAGAGCCCCTTCACCGTGCTCATCCCGATGCGCAGGCCGGTGAAGGAGCCGGGACCGAGGCTCAAGGCATAGCCCTCAACGTCCTCCAGCTTCCAAGCCACGGCCTGGAGAGCGGCTTCGATCGAAGCAAGCAGGGTCTCGCCGTGCGACGTCGGCTTTAAAAGCAAGCTTTCGTGGAGCAATTCCTCGCCGTCCAAGGCGGCGACGCCCTGGCTGCGTCCCGAGGTATCGATCGCCAGGAGGCGGCGGACGGGTTCTGCCATTAGAAGAGGCCCTTCACCTTATCCAATATGCCGCGAAAGCCCCAGACCGAGTCGATGTCGTTGACCGTCACGACGACCATCAAGGTCAGGAGGAGGAACATCCCGACTTGCTGGGCAACCAGCCGTTTCTTCATCGAGAGCGCGTGGCCGGCGATGCCCTCGTAAGCCATGAAGAGCAAGTGTCCGCCGTCGAGGACCGGGATCGGCAAAAGATTCAAGACCCCGAGCTGAATGCTGAGGAAAGCCAGAAGATAGAGGAAATTCCCCAGCCCCTGTTCGGCGGCTTTGGCCGAGATCTGGGCGATGCGCACTGGCCCGCCGAGATCCTTGTAGGAAGCCTTCAAGGTGACCAGATCCTTCAAGACCTTGAAGGTCAGGCCGAAGAGCATGACGTTCTCGCGCACGCCTTTTTGGAAAGCCTCGACGAAGCCGTATTTGAGCTTCTGGTAATTTTCGGGATTACTGCCTTTGGATACACCGATGACGAATTTCTTGAGCTCGGCATTGTAAAGCGGAACCGCCTTCAGCTCTTTCTCTTCGCCACCCCTAGCCACCTTGAAGACGATCTCCTTGCCCTGGGACGCGTTGACCTTGTCGGCCATGGCCGGCCAGTCAACGACGGCTTGGCCGTTGATCGAGAGAACTCGGTCGCCGATTTTAAGGCCCGAGGCTTCGGCCGGCGAGCCGGGTTGAAAGCCACCGACCACCGGATCCATGTCGAAGAAAAAGATCGGCTCGAGACCGACGTAAGCCCCGCCGCCCTCGGCGGCGGTGAGCTGGACGATCTTTTCGATTTCCTGATCGCCGCGCTTCAGCCTGAACTTGATTTCGCTGCCGGACGGCTTGGCCATGCCTTTCAGCACCCGATCCCAGGAAACCACGTCCTCGCCGTCGACTTTGAGGATGACGTCGCCCTTTTCAAAGCCGGCCTTGGCGGCCGGAGTGTCGGCTTGGACACCGATCAAGGTCGGCGTCTGACGCAGGTATTTCGGCTCTTGGCGGCCGACCATGAAAACCAAGGGCATGAGAACGAAGGGCAGTATCAGATTCATTGCCGGCCCGGCCAAGACCACTTGGATGCGGGCCCAGAGCGGCTTGCTTGAAAAGGCCCGGGGATCGTCGAGTGGAACGATCTCGCCCTCTTCGAAATCCTCTTGTCCGCTCATCTTGACGTAGCCGCCCAAGGGCAAAAGCGAGAGACAGTATTCGGTCTCGCCAAGCTTGACGCCGACGTGGGGACCGAAGCCGAGCGAGAAACGCTCGACTCGGATTCCATTGGCCTTGGCGACTAGGAAGTGGCCGAGCTCGTGAATGAAGATAAGGAGACCTAAGCCGAGGATGAAATAAATAATGGTCATAATATCCGTTGAAATCCTTTCAAGCTGCCGCCAATTCGGTTGCCCGACGCCGGGCCCAGCCGTCGGCTTCGACGATCTCTTGGAGGGAACGCGGGGTCACGCTGGCATGGCCTTGCAAAGTTTCCTCAACCACCGCCGAGATGTGAGTGAAGCCGATCTTGCGGTCGAGGAACTGCTGGACCGCGATCTCATTGGCGGCGTTGAGCACTGCCGGCATTGTCCCGCCGGCCCGCATCGCCTGCTTGGCCAGCTTGAGACAGCGGAACTTCTCCTCATCGGGCTCGAAGAAGGTCAGGCCGGCAAGCTTGGTCAGGTCAAGCGAGGGCAAGTCGTTGGGGTAACGGTCGGGATAGCTCAAGGCATAGGCGATCGGCACCCGCATGTCGGGCAGGCCGAGCTGGGCAATGACCGAGCTGTCCTGGAACTCCACCATCGAGTGGATGATGCTCTGGGGATGGACGCAGACGGCGAGCTGTTCGGGGCCGATGCTGAAGAGCCAGCGGGCTTCGATCAACTCCAAACCCTTGTTCATTAAGGTCGCCGAATCGATGGTGATCTTGGCGCCCATCGACCAATTGGGATGCTTCAGGGCTTGCTCGACGGTCACCGCCGCGAATTCTTCGCGCGGCTTGTGGAGGAAAGGCCCACCGCTGGCGGTCAGAATGAGCCGCCGCACCCGCTTCGGATCCTCGCCGTTGAGGCATTGAAAGATCGCCGAGTGCTCGCTATCGACCGGAAAGATCTTGATGCCGCGGCGGGCGGCGGCCGCGTTCATGAACTCGCCGGCAACGACCATCGTCTCTTTATTGGCCAGGGCGACGTCCTTGCCGGCTTCGATCGCCGCCAAGGTCGGTTGGAGGCCGGCGGCGCCGACGATGGCCGAGACCACGACTTGAGCTTCAGGATGGGCCGCGACTTGGATGGCGCCGGCTTCGCCCCACAAGATTTGGGTGCCGGGTCCGACTTCGGCCCGTATAATCGCCGCGTCGGCCTCGGAGCCAACCGAGACCAGGGCCGGAGTGAATTCCCGGATCTGCTCCCGAACCTTCTCGAGGTTGCGGCCGCAGGCCATCGCAACCACCTTCAATCTTTCGGGATTGCGCCGGACCACGTCGAGGGTCGAGGTCCCGATCGAGCCGGTCGAGCCGAGCAGTGAGATTTTTTTCATCATCGGGTCATCCCCTCAAGTAGCAGGCATAGTAATAGACAAAGGGCGCGGTGAAAAGCAACGCATCGATTCGGTCGAGAAGTCCGCCGTGGCCCGGGATCAGGTTGCCGCTGTCCTTCACTCCGACGCTGCGCTTGAGCATCGATTCCGAAAGGTCGCCGAGCGGGCCGATCAAGCCGACGGCCAATCCCACCCAAAAGCAGTCGCCGATCGTCAAATCGCCCGGGATTAGCAAACGACAAATCAGGGCCGCGACGACGCTCAATCCCATTCCGCCGATCAGGCCTTCGATCGTCTTACCGGGCGAGACATGGGGCGCGAGCTTATGCCTCCCAACCGCCCGGCCGGTTAAATAGGCGCCAGTGTCGGCTCCGAAGGTGCTGGCCAAAACCAGGAGCAGCCAAGCCGCTCCCGAGGGCAAGTCGCGGATCAAGCCGAGAAAGCAAAGCATCAGCCCGGCGTAGACGACGGTGAAGAAAGTCGCCGTGACTTGACTCAAGACCACCTCGTTGACGTGGTGGCGGAAGAGATAAAAGACCAGCGTCGCCGCCAAAACCATCGGCGTCCCGATGGTGAAGGCCGGAAAGCGCG
>JBIOXX010000043.1:0-6396 GCA_044869875.1 bacterium
ATGGAGTTCGTCGACAACTTCGGCGCCGATTCGGTGGGTGGCAACATGAAGTCGATCCCGGCGGGTGAGATCCAGGTCGACGTTGCCCGCGCCGGCGAGATTGAAAAGTCCAGCGCTCCCAAGAGCACCGGCATTCTCGACATGTTCAAAGAGGTCAACACCAACCAGATGAACATGGAATCCATGATGGAGAGCTTCTTCTCGGGCACCAAGAAAAGCTTCAGCGCTCTCGAGCTGACCCGGATGCAGATGTATGCCCATAGCTGCACCGTCAATATGGAAGTCGTCTCGAAGGTCGGCGAAATGGCCAACAAGGCGATCTCGACCCCCTTCAACATGCAGGTTGGTTAATCTCAAGATTTTCTATCTTCAAAAGGGCGACCCAAAAGGTCGCCCTTTTCTTTTGGCAAAGCCCTCCGGCCGTGGCTAAGATACGATGATGACCCATCTCCAAGACCTCAGCGAACGCCAACAAGCCTTTCTGCTGCTGGCCGCCTTGAAAGAAGGCGACCGGGCCCTGGCGCTCTGCGATGCGACCGATGAGTCGCGTAACCGCGGCGTCGGCAACGTCTTGGAAGACCTGCTCCAGCAGCCCAAGAAAAGCCGTGACGAGGAGATTCAGCGCCACTTGGCCCGCTTGGGTTCGGGAGGCAAGGTCAATCTCTGGCTCCACGCTGACGGCGGCTGGGTGGTCGAGGCGCTGCGCAACGAGACGGCCCTGGTTTGGGCTCTGGTGTTTCGGGAGCTGCCTCGGGCCAAGATCGGAAGAGTGCTCTCGGAATTATCCAAGGACCTGCGCAAAACCATCAAGGCGATGAGCCATCATGTTCCGGCCGACCCGGTATGGGCTTTATTGAGACGCCGAATCGAATCTCGCTTTCCGGCGGTGTCGCGGGAGATCTGGGACCATCTGGGCGAGTTCGAGGATTTCCGCCAGCTCAACGTCGATCAGTTCTACCAGTTGATGCGTGAGCTCGGCATCAGCGAGATGGCGATGGCTTTCAGTCAAGTCGATCGCGCTGCGACGCGAGCCATCCTTCATCGCCTGGGGGTGGAAGAGGCCAAGGAACTGCGCAGCCGGATCAAGAAGGGCGGCAATTGGTCCAAGGATCAGATGCGCGAGGCTCAGATGAACATCCTCTCGCTGGAAGGGGACAAGGTGAAGACTGACGAGCTCACCCTCGAGATCGGTTTCGGCGTGTTCAGCCGGGCCTTCGGCAAGGAGCATGAGCCCTTCGCCCCGATCTTCATCTACAAGCTTTCGCCCCGTTACGGCTATGTCCTGAAGCGCTATCTCGATCTGAACATTCCCCGGAACAATTCGGAGAAGGCCCGACGGGTGCGAGAGCACATCTCTAGTTCGCTGGAGCGGATTAGGCCTCAATTCGGGTAATAAAAAACGCAAACTCTGTGAGTTTGCTGTGCGGCCGGAGCATTCCGGCCTTGCAGTCTACTCAGGATATCATTGAAATTTGCCAATTCTTTTCGCTAGACTGGGTTGGCGCCACTGCGGTGTTTCCAAGCGAAGGACAGGGTCCCCATTCATGGCAAAGATTCTCAAAGGCGAAGACTTCAAGAAACGACTCAACCTCCAGGACCGGATCGACTCCGATCTATCCTCGACTTTCAGCGGCGGCGGGCCCGAGATCGGCGGGGTCATTGACCGCGAGATCCTCGACGCCAGCGACCAGGCTAAAATCATCATTTCCGAGGCCAAGGCCGCGGCTGACAGGATCAAGGGCGAAGCCAAGGAAGTCTTGGGTCAGGTCCAAGAGGAGATGGAAAGGGCGAGGCTGCAGGGCTTCGAGCAGGGTAAGCAGGAAGGCCTCCAAAACGGCCTCGAAATGTTGCAGCGCGTCAAAGAATTGCGTCAAAAGCTCTTCGACGACAACGAAAGGGAGATGGTCAAGCTGGTCTTCGAGATCGCCGAAAAGATCATCGGCCGGGAGTTTAGGGAGAACGACAAGGCCATTATGAACGTCATCCGACTAGCGGTCAGCGACGCGGTCGGCGATAAGATCATCGTCCATGTTAATCCCCAAGACTATGAAAAGGTTAAGAAAAACGAGGAAGAGCTGCTTCAGAAAGTAGAGTCGGGCAAAACTTTGGTGTTCCGCGAAGACGATACAGTAAAGATCGGGGGCTGCGTGGTGGAAACCGACATCGGCACCATCGACGCACAACTGGACACTCAGCTCAACGCGATAAAAAAGGCGTTGGCTCTGTAGGAAAGGTTTATGGAAGCGGCGGCGCAAGCGGTGGATCTCGGCTTTGGCGATGACTTCGAATTGCCGGTGATCGACCTTCACAAATACTATCGAGCGGTCACTTCGCTCTCGACCTACCGGATCAAGGGCAAGGTGACTGAGCTTACTGGCCTCGTCGTCAAGGCGGTGGTGCCGGGCGTCCGCGTCGGCGAGCTCTGCTATATTCAGACCTTCAACGCCCGAGCCTTACCGATCAAGGCCGAGGTCGTCGGCTTCAAGGACAAAGAAGTTTTGCTCATGCCCTTGGGCGATTTGGAGGGCATCGGGCCGGGCAATGACGTCATCCCCACCGGCGGTTGTTTGAAGGTGCGAGTCGGCGATGGCTTGCTCGGCCGGGTTTTGGACGGTTTGGGCGATCCCATCGATTCCGACACCCATGGTCCGCTGACCTACGAGACCGAATATCCGGTCATGGCGCCGCCGCCCGATCCGCTGACCCGGAAGCGCATTTCCAAGCCGATCTCGGTCGGCATCCGCTGCATCGATTCGGTGCTGACCGTCGGCGAAGGCCAACGCGTCGGCATCTTCGCCGCCGCCGGCGTCGGAAAGAGCACGACCATGGGAATGTTGGCCCGGAACTGCGAATCCGACGTCAACGTCATCTGTCTGGTTGGCGAGCGCGGCAGAGAGCTTCGCGATTTCTTGGAGAAAGATTTGGGCGAAGCCGGCATGGCCCGCTCGGTGGTCGTGGTCTCGACCTCGGATCAGCCCTCGCTGGTTCGCTCCAAGGCGGCCTACGTTGCCACCGCCATCGCCGAATTTTTCCGCGACCAGGGCCGCACCGTTCTCTTGATGATGGACTCGGTCACCCGTTTCGCCCGGGCCTTGCGCGAGATCGGCTTGGCCATCGGTGAGCCGCCGGCGAGACAGGGCTTTACGCCTTCGGTCTTTTCGACCTTGCCCAAGCTTTTGGAGCGCACCGGCAATTCGGCGACCGGATCGATCACCGCTTTCTACACCGTCCTGGTCGAAGGCGATGACATGACCGAGCCGGTGGCCGACGAAGTCCGGTCGATCTTGGACGGTCACATCGTGCTTTCCCGGGGTTTGGCCGCCCGCGGCCACTATCCGGCGGTCGACGTCTCGGAAAGCGTCAGCCGCGTCATGAGCTCGATCGTCGATGAGGACCACGAGCAGGCCGCCCGCAAGCTCCGCGAAGTCGTCGCCAACTACGAGAAGGAGCGCGACCTGATCTTGATCGGCGCCTATGAAGCCGGCTCCGACCCCAACGTCGATTACGCGATCGAGAAAATCGAGGACGTGAATAACTTTCTCAAGCAGCACGTCATGGACAAGATCCACCTGAATGACTCGGTGGAAGAGCTGAAGAACATTTTTATGTGATGATGTTTAATGGCCAAAAAAGAAAAATACAGGCTCCAGCCGCTCTTAGACGTGCGGATTCGAAACAAGCGCAACGCCGAGATCGAGCTGGGCCGGACGATTCGCTTGTTGAAGGAAGAGCAGGAGCGGCTCGTCAAACTGGAGGATGAAAAAAAGGCGATCATTCAGCAGCGGGAGGACGCCCGGAAAGAAATGTCCGAGATGTTGAGAATGGGCGAGAGCGTCGTTTCCGATTCCCACGGCCACCTCAACTTCATCAAGCGCTTGGTGGAGGACGAAGCCAAGAAAGACGAGGAGATCGAGAACCAAAAGATCCAGATTGAGAAGGCCGAAGAGCGGGTCGTCTCGGCTAAAAGGGACTACATCGACGCCTGTAAAGAAGTTAAAATCATGGAGAAGCACAAGGAGCTTTGGAAGAAGAAGCTCAAACAGAAGCTGGAGTACGAGGAACAAAAAGTGATGAACGAACTGGGCAACGTCGTGCATCAGCTTAGAAAGATGAACGGTTAATTATGACAGAAAGTATCAGGCCCAGCGCCGGTGAGGAAGCCCGAGCGGCTGCCCGGGCATCGGAAAACAAAAAGACCAAGCAGACCCAAAACCTGGCCGGCCAGCAGGGCGCCCTTCAATCGGGCCAAGCCAACCAGGGCAAGAAGCTTCAGAACAGCCCCTTCGACGAATTGTTGAAGAACGCCTCGGAGTCGGGTCAAGCCTCCAACCTTTTGCCGTCGGAGAACAAGTTCGATTCCCGTTTGAAGGAGATCACCCACGAGGAAGACCGCGGCTCCTCTTCGGACCGCGACAAGGCCGAGGACGACAAGAAATCGACCGACAACAAGCCCGAAGGCGGCAAGAAGAGCAAGGAAACCGGATTGACCGCGCGCGAGCGGGTCCTCGGCAAACACTCTTCGGGCGAGCAGGGATCGGGCGGCGGCTCGGGCGAAAAACGCGAAGGCGGTAGCGGCAGCCAGAAGGGTTTCCAAAAGGACAGCCAGAACAGCCAGAGCTTCGCGGCCGATCTGCGGCGCCGCGATCCGGCGCCGGCTCCGGTGCCGGTCGAGTTTCAAAAAATCCAACAGGTCGACGTCACCAAGATCGAGGCGCCGGAGGCGCCGCGGGAGCTGCCCAAGGCTTTGCTTGACCAGATCGTCCAATCTGTCACTATTGTGCAGAAGAAAGACTTGAGTAAGGAAATTCAGATCGATTTCCACGACAGCGTCTTCAATGGCCTTCGTCTCAAGGTCACCGCCCAAGGCAAGGAAGTGAGCGTCGAATTCCTGGTTCCCAACCGGAGCGTGGAAGAGACTTTCAAGAATGAGCGCGAGAACATCGCACTGGCCCTGGGAGAAAAAGGCGTCGACGTTCGCTCGATCAAGGTTTCGCGATTGTAATAATTTATGGCCCAACCCCAGATTCGGCCCTTCGATTTCAGCAAGCTCAAAAAACTGTCGAGCCGCCAGCTGGCGACTGTCGATAGCTTGCTGCGGCTCTATCCTCAATTTTCCCAGGCCGGCGACTTCGCCGGCGACTTCACCCGCTCCTTTGAGCGCGATTTAGGCATCGGTCTCAAGTTCGAGTTCGTCGGTTTCGAAGAGGCCAGCGCCGCCGACTTCATCGCGGCGATGCCCAATCCCACAGTTTTGGTTTTGCTTTCGGCCCAGCCGGCGGGACAAGCGGCCTTGGTTGAGTTGGATTACGTCAGCTGCCGCAAGATGGTCGACCGGGTTCTGGGACAGCCAGCCAACGAGAGCGAGACCGGCGAAGAGCCTCGCCCTTTCAGTCCGCTTGAAGAGGGGGCTTTGGAGTTCCTGCTCGCCAAGGCAGTTCATCAATTGAAAGACGCTCCCTCTTTTCAAGGGCCGACCGCTTTCCGGATCGTGAAAATTGTGAGTGAGCCCAGGCTCTTGGCGGACGCGGTTCCGCCCGAGGAATGGGGCTGCGTGCTCAAATTTTACCTTGGCCTGGAGGGTAGGGGGGGATATGTTCGTATTTACCTGCCCCATCCGCTGGTCGAAGGGGTTTTCCTGCGCGAGGACGTCGCGACCGAAGTGTCCGATGCCGAGTTCGAACAGCGGCTGGAAAGGGTCGCCCACATCAAGACCTCGATTTGGTCGGAAGTGGGGCGGGTCAATTTGATGGCTTCGGAAATCGGCCAGCTTGAGCGCGGCGACGTGATCCTTTTCGATGAGTCTCAGGCCAGCAAGGGACCCCACGGACTCAGCGGTAAGACGGTGCTTCGGGTCGGCGAAAGCTCTTCGGAGGGCCTTCTCTCCGAGCTGATCGATAGCGAGGGCAAGGTAGTCGTCAAGATTTTAGATTTCCTTGGAGGCGAGTGATGGCGAAGAGACCCGATCCCAATATCGAAGTTGAAGAGTTCAATGCCGATCTCGATCCTTTTGCCGAAGGCGCCGGAGTCGAAGAAGGAACGCCGGGCCTGGAAGGCGCCGGGGATCCCTTCGATTTCAATCCCAATCCCGGGGCTCCGCCGCCGCCAAAGGGGCCTCAGGCTCCGGGGGGCGGTTTTGGCGCTTCTCCACCGGCACCGGGAGCCGGTGGCAAGGTCGATCGCCGCGGCGCTGGGCTCACCGCCGACGTTCCGGTGCAGTTGGTCGCGGTTCTCGGCAAGAAAGCCATCTCGATTAAGGAAATCCTTTCGCTCAAAAAGGGTCAGGTGTTGGAGCTCAACCGCTTTCCCAATGAGGCCGTCGACTTGGTCGCCAATGGCAAGCTGATGGCCAAGGGCGAGCTGGTCGAAATCGACGGAAAGCTCGGCGTCCGCATCATC
>JBIOXX010000044.1:0-8001 GCA_044869875.1 bacterium
GCTGCTGCTGCTGCTGCTGCTGCTGCTGCTGCTGGAGCTTGCTCTTGACGAACTCCAGATTGAGCTTGGCCTCGGCGTCGTCGACCTTGAGCTTGAGCGCCTGCTCGTAGGCTTTGATGGAGTCCTCGAGCTTGCCCAGTCGGTACTCGGTATTGCCAAGATTGTAGAGGGACTGCTCCTTGAGATTGAGATCCTCGGCCTTCTCGAAGGATTTTTTGAAACTGTCCTTGGCTTTATCGAAAGCTTGTTGGCGATATTGAGTATTCCCCAGGTTGAAATAATCCTGAGCCTCGGCTTTTGCCTTGAGGTTGGCCTCGAAATCCTTTTGGGCCTGGGAATAGTTTTTGGAATCGTAAGCCTTGCGGCCCCGGTATTCTCGGTAAAGATCGGAGGGACCGGCCGCGGCCACAGCCGCCGAGGCTAGGCATCCCAGGATTAAAAATGTCGAAACGAGGTATTTCATCCTAAAGCCAAGCCTTCACGCTTGATCCTCCGCCCCTCGGCGATCAAACGCTCCAGCAAGAGTAACGCCGCGGCGATCCCCAAGGGCCAATAAAATCGGCTTTCCCAGACCTGTTTTCGAGCCGCCTTGAGCTCGCTTAGCTCCATCGCTCCCCTCACCCCCTTGACGTAAAGCTGCTTCAAGTCGGCGTCGCCGGTCACCGCCCGGACGTAGGCTCCGCCGGTCTCGAGGGCCAGGTCTTTCAGGGCGTCTTCCTTCAGCTTGCTGATGACCGTTTCGCCATCCTCGTTCTTTTTAAAGCCGCCGCCCTCCTCCGGGACCGGCGCGCCTTCAGGGGTGCCGAAGCCCAGGACGAAGGCCTTGATCTTCTTCTCCTTGAGCAGGTCGATCGTCTTGTCGAGCCGTTCGCTGTGATCTTCGCCGTCGGAGAAGATCAAGACCGCCTTGGCCGATTCCTTGTCGCCCATCGCCTTGATCGCCAAGGACAGGGCGCTGCTGAGGTCGGTGCCCTGGACCGGAATGGTTGAGGGCGAGAGCTCGTCGACGAACATCTCCAAGGTTCCATAATCGATGGTCAGCGGCGAGAGCAGGAAACTGCGGCCGGCGAAGGCAACCAAGCCGACGCGGTCGCCGGCCAGCATCTCGATCAAGTCGTGAAGCTTGCGCTTGGCCCGCTCCAGCCGCGAGGGCTTCAGGTCTTGGGCCAACATCGAATTGGAGACGTCGATCAGGATGACCAGGTCGGCGCCCTTGATCGTCACTTCTTCCTCGCGGGTGCCCCACTGCGGTTCCATCAAGGCCAAGACGAGAAAAACGGCGGCGGCGACCTTTAAAATGTTCTTAAGCGCGATCCGCCACGGTGAGCGGTTTGGCATCAGCCGCGGCTTCAGCTCCGGATCGGCCAAGGCCTTCCAGGCCGCCTTGCGCTTCCTGGCTTGGTAGAAGATGAAGCCCAGCAGCAGCGGAATCAGGAAGAAAAGGAAAACGGCGTTGGGATGGTTGAAGCGCATCAGGCCAACCTCCGAAGCCAGGTGCTGCTGAGGAAGGCTTCGAGCAAAAGCAAGCCGAGACCCAAGCCCGCCAAGTAATAATACCACTCTTCAAACACCTCGTAGTGCTTGACCTTGGCCTTGGTTTTCTCGAGTTGGCCGATCTCCTGGTAGATCGCTTCTAATTTTTTGGTGTCGGTGGCGAAGAAATACTTACCTCCGGTGACGTCGGCGATGTTGCGAAGCGTATCTTCGTCCATGTCGAGGTTGACGTAGATCAGCCGGTTCCCGAAGATGCCGGGCTGGGGAAAGGGAACCTTGCCCTTGGTGCCGATGCCGATGGTGTAAACCTTGACCCCGAAGGTCTTGGCGATCTCGGCAGCCTTCTCCGGCGAGATGCTGCCGGCATTGTTCCGGCCGTCGGTGAGCAAAATAACCACCTTCGATTTGCCGGGCTGGTCGCGCAAGCGCTTGACCGCCAGGGCCAAGCCGTCGCCGATGGCGGTGGCATCGCCGGCGATCCCGATGGTCACGTGATCCAGGAGCTGGATCAGCACGTCGTAGTCCAAAGTCAGCGGGCATTGGGTGTAGGCTTCCTCGCCGAAGATCACCATTCCCAGCCGGTCGCCCTTTTGCTGGCGGAGAAAGTCGCTCACGACCTTCTTCACCACCGTGAGCCGGTCCACCGCCTCGCCGTCGAGCTTGAAGTCCATCGCCGCCATGCTGCCCGAGGCATCGATCGCGAGCATGATGTCGATGCCCTCGCTGGTGACCTCGGTCTCGGCCCTTCCCCGCTGCGGCCGGGCCAAAGCGACCACCAGGCAGGCCAGGGCCAGCGCCAAGAGCCCAGCGTGAAAACGCATCCAAAAAGGATCGGCGGTCCGCTGAAGGCCGGCCGACCGCGAGGTGAGCGGAAAACGAAACAGCGGCTGGGAGCGACGGAATCGCTCCAGCAGCAGGATTCCCAGCGGGAGGGCCAATCCGAGCAACAACCAGGGATAAAGGAAACGAAGCATCAGGCCTCCGCCTCCTGGGCCGCCGGCGCGCTCTTTTCGGCGAGGACCTTGGCCCGATGGCCGGCCACCGTTTGGATCCAGGTGCGGGCCAGCTTGACGCTTTTCAAGATTTCTTCGCGCGGCGGGACGAACTGGGCGAACTTGGCCATGTCGGCGAGCTCGAGCAGCCAATTGGCGTCGCGGACTTGCTCGTTGTCGAGCCAGGGACTGGCCTTCAGGGCCGGCCGCAGCTCTTCGAGCGTCGCTTCGCAGGCCGGAATCTCGAGCTCATCCTCGATGAACTCGCGGAACAGGTCGGAGAGCCCGAAATAAAAGCGCCGGACCTGGCCCGACTCAACCAAACGGCTGTTGACCAGTTCGTCGAGCCGCTTAAGCGCCCGCTGTTCGGGCGTGAGCGGCGGGCCCAAATCTTCGGCGGCCGGCCGCCGAAGGCGTCGCCACAGAGCCCGGCCGAGAAAGAAGGCCAGGATCAAACCGATCGAGATCGCGATGCCCCAAACCCAACGGAGATCCCAAGGGGCGATATCCTTGAGGTCCAGGATATCCGTCATTGCTTCTAGCTTAGGTAACGATTTCTCAGGCATAAAATGTGAAAAGTGAAACGTGAAAAGTGAAACGAAAGAGAAACCCTACTCGACGTTTCACTTTTCACGTTTCACATTTCACCTCCCTCATTGTCTCTTCTCCCGGAAGCGGAAAAATTGCAGCAACGGGTGGATGTAGTCGCTGCTCTGCTCGACCTGCACGGAATCGACGCCCATCGATTGGAAGAGTTTCTGCGGTTCGCGGAGCGTCCTTTCGGCGAGTTTCTGGTAATTTTTTTGGAAACTCCGCCGTGAGCTGTTGACCCAGCGGTCCTCGCCGCTCTCGGGATCGCGCCAGCGCAGCCAGCCGGCCGCCGGAAATTCGGCCTCGACCCGGTCGTAGAGTTGGATGCAGACCAAGTCGTGACGGCGCTTGGCGATGGCCAAGGCCCGCTCATAATCCTTGTCGAGGAAATCGGAAATGAGGAAGGCGATGGAACGGCGGTGCATCACCCGGATCAAGTATTCTAGCGGCACCCGGATCTGGGTCTTGGAATGAGTCGGTTTAAAGGTGAGGATTTCTTGGATGACCCGGTAGACGTGGCCCTTGCCTTTCTTGGCCGGGATGAATTTCTCGACTCGGTCGGTGAAGAGAATCAGCCCGACTTTATCGTTGCTCTTGATGGCCGCATAGGCCAGGACCGCGGCGACCTCGGCGGCGGTCTCGCGCTTGGAGCGCTCCCGGGTGCCGAAATCGAGCGAGGCCGACATGTCGACCAAGATCATCACGGTCATCTCGCGCTCTTCGCGGTAGACCTTGACGAAGGGCCGGCCGATGCGGGCGGTGACGTTCCAATCGATGCTCCGGATCTCGTCGCCGGGCTCGTACTCCCGTACCTCTTCGAATTCCATGCCCCGGCCGCGGAAGGCGCTCTCGTACTCGCCGGCGAAGATCTCGTTGGCCAGGTAGTTGGTCTTGAGCTGGATGCGTTTGATTTTTTTTAATATCTCGGGTGGTAGCATAGGAGATTCACGGAACCTCCAGTTGATCGAGGATTTTTTTCAAAACTTCGTCGCTCGACAGGCCCTCGGCCTCGGCCATGTAGGTCAGTAAGATTCGGTGGCGCAGCACGTCCGGAGCCATCGTCTTGACGTCCTGAGGCGTGACGAAGGCCCGGCCCTGGAGGAAGGCATAGCAGCGGGCGATGGCGCTCAGGTAGATGCTGGCTCGGGGCGAGGCGCCGAATTGAACGTAGCTTTCGAGGCCTAGCTTCAATTCGGCCGGATTGCGGGTCGCAAGGACGATGCGGACGATGTAGTCCTTGATCTTGGGATCGAGGTAGATCTGTTCGATCAATCGCCGCATTTCGCCTAATTGCTGGGCTTTGAGCAGCGGCCGTAATTCCTCCCAGTGGCCGGACTGGGCCCGGTCCATGATCGCGATCTCCTCCTCCTTGCTCGGATAGGAAACGTTGAGCTTGAGCATGAAGCGGTCGACCTGGGCTTCGGGCAAGGGATAGGTGCCTTCTTGCTCGATCGGATTTTGAGTGGCCAAGACGACGAAGGGCGGCTCGAGATGGAAGGTCGAATTGCCGATCGTGACCTGCTTTTCCTGCATGGCTTCGAGCAAGGCGCTCTGAACCTTGGCCGGAGCGCGGTTGATTTCGTCGGCCAAAATGATGTTGGCGAAGATCGGTCCCTGTTTGACGCTGAAGTCCTGAGTCTTGGGACTATAGATCTGGGTGCTGATCAAATCGGCCGGCAGCAAATCGGGGGTGAATTGAATCCGCTGGAATTTGACGTCGAGGACCCGGGCCAGAGCCCGAACCGTGGTGGTCTTGGCCAAGCCCGGAACGCCCTCGACCAGGATGTGGCCTTCGAGGAGAACGCCCATCAGGAGGCGTTCGACCATGTACTTTTGTCCGACGACGACTTTGGAAACTTCTTCGAGAACCGAGCTTAGGAGGGGTTGGTAGCTCTTCACCCGCTCTAAGTTTTGCTGGATTTCTTGGCTCATGCCACCGCCTCTCTTGTGGTGAAAAGTCAAACGTGAAATGTGAAACGTCGAGGATTGCCACTACGTTTCACATTTCACTTTTCACGTTTCACGTACCAAACCAGGTGCGTGATTTCTTAGATTTTTTTCGGGATTTGGTAAAGGAACTTTCGGGGCCATCGGCGCCGGCCAGGGTCTTGCGGAAGGTCTGAAGCAGCTCTTCCTGCTGGGGGCTCAGGTTCTTGGGCGTTTCGACGAAAAGATGGACGTGAAGGTCGCCGCGCCGCTTGTCGCGGAGGCTGGGCATGCCCTTCCCGGGCAGCTTGAGGATGTCGCCGGTCTGGGCCCCGGGCGGAATGTGTAGCCTCTCGCTGCCCTCGGGAACCGGAACCTCGACCTCCTCGCCCAAAGCCGCCTGGATCATCGAAACCTTGCGCTGATGATGGAGATCGGCTCCTTCGCGCTGGAATCGCTCGTCTTCCCCGACGTGCAGGACGACGTAGAGGTCGCCCCGCGGCCCACCGCGCCGGCCGGCCTCGCCCTCGCCTCTCAGGCAGAGCTGATTGCCGTTGTCGACACCCGGCGGCACCTTGACGCTGAGGCGCTTGGTCTTGGCGACGCTGCCCTGGCCGCGACATTCCTTGCAATGCTCCTTTACCACCTTGCCGTGGCCCTGGCAGGCGTTGCAGGCGGTGGAAATGGTGAAGAAACCCCGTGACTGGAGCAACTCGCCCTTGCCGCCACAGTGGCGGCAGATGATGGGCTCTTGGTCCTTGGGGTAGCCTTGGCCGCCGCAGAGCGCGCATTCTTCGTGGCGTGGGACGTCGATCTTTTCCTCGATGCCGCTGAAGGCCTGGGAAAACTCGAGGCTGAGGTCGAAACGGAGGTCGCGGCCGGATTGTGGCCCTTGGCGCTGGCGGCCGCCGCGTTGGAAGCCGAAGAAATCCTCGAAAATATCGGAAAAATGGCTGAAGACGTCGCCGACGTCGTCGAAGCCGTGGAAACCCTGGCGCTGAAGGCCGGCATGGCCGAATCGGTCGTAGAGAGCCCGCTTTTGGGGGTCGCTGAGGACCTCGTAAGCCTCAGAGGCTTCCTTGAACCGCTCCTCGGCTTCATGGCTGGGATTGCGGTCGGGATGGAACTCCAGAGCCTTCTTCCGGTAAGCGGTTTTGACCTCGCCGTCCCCAGCTTGGCGGTCGAGCTCTAGGATTTCATAATAACAGCGCTTCACACGAGGGACTCCCCGGACCCCAAATAATCATTATTTTGGGATTGTCAACGGCGATTCCCGCGTTATTTTAAGGACATGGAGCTTTTGGAACATACTTGGGGGCGTTTGGTAGCCATCGATGACGAAGAACGTCAGGCCGACGCCAAGCTATTGGAAGAATTTTACAACGGCGGTTTCATCGATGCCCGCCGCTTCGGCCTCAACCAATGGAAGCAGGCCTGCCAAAAATTCGCCAAAGGGCCGAAATTCGTCTTCCGGCGGGCCGATTGGGACGGCTTGAAGAGCTTTTTCTTCGCTGCCGAGATCAAGCGGCCCTTCGATCCCAGCCGGCTCAAGGACGGCATGCGGCCGCTGGACTGGACCGCCGAGCTCTACCAGAAGGTCTTTCGCTTCGAGACCACGATGACCCTGGAAGAGTGGAAGCAGATCGTCCAGACCCAGATTCAGACCCGCTTCAAGAAGGGCAACGAGCTGGTCTACAACGCCGCCTTCAAAGCCTTGCTCGAAGGGTTGCTCAAGAAGAACGCTTCGCCGCTGCGGCGCCTGGAGCTGTGGTATCACTTCGAGCGGACTCAGCAGCAGGAAAGCGCTCCGGCGGCGCCCGGGGCCAAGACCGAGCCGGCCGAAAAGCGGACCGCCTCCTCGCCGGTGATCCGGGATGCCTTCGTCGCCAAGCCCGAGGAATCGGTTCGCCGCGGGGCCATCGACAAGCTTTACTTTCACCAGGGCGAGCATCCCACCGCCACCGACGACGAAAGCCTAAATTTCCTGGATGAGTTGGCCAAATTAGGTGACGACGAGGAATCCCCGTTAAAGTGACAGTGAGGCCGAGCCTCGCTGTCATCCTGAGCGAAGCGAAGGATGACCAGGCTTCCCCCTTGACTTAGGCTCATTCCGACTTATATCTCCCCTTGGAATTTTTGCGGGACATTCCCAGAAAGCCTCGTTTATACTCGGGAAAAATTCGAGTCTCGCGACGAAAGGAATCCCAAGATTTATGGCTAACAAAAGCAAGATTATCGGCATCGATTTAGGTACGACCAACAGCGTCGTCGCGATCATGGAAGGCGACGAGCCCAAGGTCATTCCCAACCAAGAAGGCAACCGCACCACCCCTTCGGTAGTGGCTTTCAGCAAGGACGGCGAAGTCTTGGTTGGCCAAGTCGCCAAGCGCCAGTCGATCACCAATCCCGAAAACACGGTCTATTCGATCAAGCGTTTCATGGGCCGCAAATTCGACGAGGTGGCCGAAGAGATCAAGATGGTTCCCTACCACGTCGTCAAAGCTCCCAACGGCGATGCCACCGTCGAAATCCAGAGCAAGAACTACAGCCCGCCCGAAATTTCGGCCAAGGTCCTGATGAAGCTGAAACAGGCGGCCGAGGATTATTTGGGTGAAAAAGTCACCGAGGCGGTCATCACCGTCCCGGCCTACTTCAACGACGCCCAACGCCAAGCCACCAAGGACGCCGGCAAGATCGCCGGCCTCGACGTCAAGCGCATCGTCAACGAGCCCACCGCGGCGGCCCTGGCTTATGGTTTGGATAAGAAGAAAAACGAGATCATCGCGGTCTACGATTTCGGCGGCGGAACTTTCGACATCTCCATCCTCGAAGTCGGCGAGAACGTCGTCAAGGTCATCTCGACCAATGGCGACACCCACTTGGGCGGCGACAACATCGACCAACGCCTGATCGACTACCTCATCGCCGAGTTCAAGAAGGATCAAGGCATCGATGTCAGCAAGGATCGGATGGTCCTGCAGCGTCTTAAAGAAGCGGC
>JBIOXX010000045.1:0-3934 GCA_044869875.1 bacterium
CGATGAAGTTTGTCGAGTGGGGCATGGGCGGCAACGTCACCTCGCCCCAGCTCCACGCCGTGCCTTATCTCAACAACTTCGGCGACGTCCTCTTGGGCTTCCTCCTGCTCGACCATGCCGTCCTGGCCTTGGCCAAGCTCGAGGAAATCTGGAAATCGCAGGGCGCAACCGAGGAGGAAGCCAAGACTAAGATCTGCACCGAAAACGACGAGGCCCGCTTCCTCGAGGGCAAGGTCAAGTCGGCGCGCTACTTCATCAGCAGTCTGCTGCCTCAGGCCACGGCCCGGGCCAAGACGATCCTGTCCGAAGACATGTCGGCGATGAAGGTGCGATTCTAAGAATTTAACGGCCGCCCGAGGTGCCCACTTGAGGTTTTGGCTTAAAATTCTATTCTGCTTTTGTTTATTGCTAGTTCCTGCCAGCGGCCACGCCTGGTGGTTTTCCAATTTCGTCTTGAACAACAAGCCTATTCCGGCGGGACCGGCGATTCCCAACCCGGCGATCCTTGGCAAGGTCTGCAACTCGAACGTTCTGAGCAGCTGCACCATCAGGGCAAACTACGAAAACATCGTTTGCATGTCGCAGTGCCGCAATCGGGGGCCGATGGCTTGCAATTGCCCTTCTACCCAAGCGGCCGAAGACGAATGCAACCGAATTTACGGCTGCTCCAGTCCACTCAGCTGCAGCAATGACATCGGGAAACCTTCGAATACCAGTATCTGCTGCGGCGCCAACCAAGTGGCTTGCAAGGGAAGCTGTATTACGCCCGCCTGCACCGCGCCTTTTCAATTCGATGCCCCGACTTGCGGCTGCAAATGCCCGATCACCCAATGCCCGGCCGGAAAAGTTCTCGATGCCCCCAATTGTCAGTGCGTCTGCCCGACCGGCTGCAGCGGTGGAAAGGTCCAAGACCCCAACACCTGTCAATGCTTCTGTCCCGGCAACTCCCTCGACTGCGGAGGAACCTGCATCAACCCGACAAAAGATCGGCTCAATTGTGGAAGTTGCGGAAACGTCTGCCCGAATCCCAAAACATGCTACAACGGCAAATGCGCTTGCCCCACCGGTCAAGTCGACTGCAATGGAGCTTGTATTACTCTCAACAACAACCCCCAAAATTGCGGGGCCTGCGGCCACACCTGCCCGGCCGGTCAAAGCTGCTGCAATGGCTCTTGTCGAAATTTAGCGATGGATTCGAGCAATTGCGGCACTTGCAGCAATGCCTGCCCCAGCGGAAAGACTTGCCAAAGCGGAACCTGCAAATGCCCCTCCGGATTGTCCGACTGCGGAGGAGCTTGCAAAAACTTGCAGACCGACAATGGCAATTGTGGGATTTGCGGGAAAGTATGTCCGACTGGAAAGACTTGCCAAAACGGGGCCTGTAAATGTCCCTCCGGATCGTTCGATTGCGGAGGAACCTGCAAAAACCTTCCAACCGATCATGATAACTGCGGAACTTGCGGAAAGATTTGTTCGATATGGGGAACTTGCCAACAAGGTCAGTGCTCTTGCAATCAAGGCCACGAGCCTTGCGGGGGAAAATGTTGCCCTAGCGGAGAGCCGGTATGCTGTCCGCCGCAGCCTGCCTTCCCCGAGTATCCGATCGGCTATTGTTGCGAGGAGGGAAAAGAATGCTGTCCCCAGGGTTGTTGCCCCTCGCCTTAAGCTATTGGCCGAGCAGGCTAATGAACTCGCAACCCGGCAGCGCCTTCGCGCCCTTCAGCCCTTCGCAAGTTCCCTTGGCAACGTTGGTCTTGCACTGATCGAAGCCGGCTCGCTCGAGTTGGATCGGCTTGTCCTTGGGCTGGCGGTCGAAACCGGTCTTGAAGCTCTTAAAAAGGATCTTTTGGCATTCCTTGACGCTCATCGACTTGTCTGGGGCGCATTGTTCCATCTTGGCGCACCAAACCTCGGCCATTTCCAGCGAGACCTGCTTCGAGGTCAAGCCCTTGGCCTCAGACGCGGCCGGTGCCTTCTCTTCCTCGGCCCGAAGCGGCAGGGCCCCCAAAAATCCCAATAACATTATTAAAAGCGCCAAAGTCAGGATCTTTCGCATAGCTTTCCTTTCAGAAAAAAACTTTGTCTCCTGAGCAAGGTCTTGTATCTTCGTCCCCCAGAGCCTGCAAGTCCGAAAGAAATCCCATTCCCAAGAAAGGAAGGCCCTATGCGCCGCAAGCTTCTGTCTTTAACCCTCCTATCCGCCCTCTTATTCGGGTCCGCCTGCTCGGTGAAACCCGAAAAAATCCTCGAGGACGTGGTCGGAGCCATGTGTAAACGGGTCGTCGTCTGTCAACCCGGACTCATGCCCAGCGAGGAAGAGTGCCGCAAAACGATGAAGACCGCGCTGGATTCTTCTAAGGAAAACGTGAAGGTAGAGGCTTCCTCGAAGCAGCTTAACGCCTGCCTCGACAGCATCGCCAAGGTCGATTGCCCCAACCTGCTGGGGGCCGAGCCACCGGCCGGCTGCGAATTTTTAAAATAAATCAGATTGCCTGAAACTTTCGGAAAAGCGGGGCGTAGGTAGAGCTATCATCTCCCCCCTTTTCCAATAGGCTCAAGGCCTCGCAAGGATCCTCAAATGGACTTGCGAGGCCTTTTTATTCCGGTATATTTCGGCGATTTTATGAGTAAGCCCGTCGCACTTGTCACCGGAGCCACCGGATTCGTCGGAAATGCCGTCGCCCGGGCTCTGATCCGAAACGGACGTCAGGTCCGGGTCTTGGCGCGACGTAATTCCAATCCCAAATTGCTGACCGGATTGGGCGTGGAGCTCTTTTACGGCGACCTCCGCAAACCCGAGAGCTTGGCGCCGGCGGTTCATGGCTGCCATGAGGTCTATCACGTCGCCGCCCAATACACCTTTTTCAACCCCGATCCGAAGGAGATCTACTCCTCCAACGTCGAGGGAACTCACAATATCTTGAAAGCCGCCCTCCAGGCCAACGTCGGCCGAGTGGTTTATACCTCGACGGTCGGCGCGGTCGGCATTCCCGGCAACGGCGAGCCCGGCGACGAAGACACTCCGATCTCGCTCTTCGACTGCAAGGGCCATTACAAGCGGTCGAAATTTCTGGCCGAGCAGGAAGCGATGAGCTTCTTCCGCAAGGGCCTGCCGCTGGTCATCGTCAACCCCAGCGCGCCGGTGGGCATCGCCGACGTCAAGCCGACGCCGACCGGCCGGATGATCTTGGATTTCCTCAACCGGAAGATGCCGGCTTACATCGATACCGGTCTCAACCTGATCGACGTCGAGGATTGCGCCATGGGCCATCTGCTGGCGGCGGAAAAGGGCCGTCCCGGCGAGCGCTATATCCTCGGCCATAAAAATCTGACGCTGCGGGAAATCCTCCATGAGCTGGCGTCGCTCACCGGCCTGCGGGCTCCCAAGATTCAAATCCCCTACCGAGTGGCGCTGGGCTTCGCCCATGTCAGCGAGAAGATTTCCCGCATTACCCGCCGTCCGCCGGCGATTGAGGTCGAGGCGGTGCAACTCGGAAGCAAGCGAATGTTTTTCAGCCCGGCCAAGGCGGTGAAAGAATTGGGCCTGCCCCAAACGCCGGTGCGCGAGGCCCTGCGTAAGGCGGTCGATTGGTATCTGCTGAACGGCTACGTGAAGGAAAAGCTGCAACGCCGGATCGCCAAGTTTCAGGCCGCGGCAAGGCCGACCTTGGCTTCTTCTTAAAGCCTCAACATCGCGGATCGATTGCCGCTCGAGCCACTTCGCTAAGGGCTTGCCAAGATCGGGCTTTCCCACTATAGCGGCCAGCCATTGCTCCCATCGTCTAGGGGTCTAGGACGGCGCCCTCTCACGGCGTAGACCGGGGTTCGAATCCCCGTGGGAGCGCCATTTACAGGACTCGCGAACCTCATCATCTTGGTGAGGTTTACCTGTCCCAGTGCTTCATAAAATGCCTCACTGTCTTCCTTCTTGGGC
>JBIOXX010000046.1:0-4970 GCA_044869875.1 bacterium
GAAGATAGCCAACATGACGTTGCTCTGGTTGCGAGTCTCGAGATCGATGCCGTGAATGCCGCCATAAAGCTCGTAGCCCGGCACGAAGCGCTCGCCATGATCGGAGAGAAAAACAATCAAATGGGAGTCGAAATATCCCTGGGCCTTGAGTTCGGCGGCCAGGGAATGGAGAAAAGCAGTGGTGTGAGGCAGGCGCAGAAAATAGGGATTGCGCCAGCCCTCGGGAGTGCGCTGGAGCGGATCGCCGGGCTTGGACCAGCGCCAATAGCTGAAATCGCGGACCGCCAAGCGATTCACGTTTTCGATTCCGCTCAGCTCCTGGCGGGTGAGACGGATCGGGGTGTGGAGGTGACAGCTGTGCAAGGCCAGCAGCAGCGGTCCGTCCGGAGCCCGACCCATGGTGCGGAAGGCCTGGTTGAAGAAGCGGGCCGGATCGTAATTGAAGAGCGAAGGCGAGTTCCAGGTTCCGGCCAACCAGAAATCGGCCAGACCGTTGTTCAGCCAAAGCGCCGGGAAGAGAAAGTGGTTGAGCAAGAAGCCGCGGAGATGGGCTTCCCAGCCGACGGCGCCGACCGCCGCCCGGTCGAAGCCCTGAGTGGCGTCGAAGTAGCTGGTCTCGGGCTGATCGGAAGCGAAGATCGAGTAGTAGCCGGCTTGCTTGAGCTGCTTGGGTAAGTAGAGCCAGGGCTCGATCGGTTGCAGCGGCGAGCTGAAGAAGAAACGAACGCCGTGATGCTCGGGATAGCTGCCGCTCAAGATCGAATTCCAGGCCGGATGGGTTGCGGGCAACGGCGTGAAGGCGTTGAGGAAGAAGCGGCCGCCGAGGCCCAAGTCCTTCACCGTCTGGCCCAGGGCTTGGTTGCCGTGATCGCCGTCGACGGCGTCGAAACCCAAACGCAAGACCGACGGCGCGCCGCTTGAAGCCCGGGCCTTGGGCAAATCCAAACGGTCGGGGGAGAAGGCCGGCAAGTGAAGCAGAGTCGGCAGAACCGCGGCCAAGCTCAAAACTGTGGCCGAACGCAGGCCCCGCGGCCGGCCGCTCAGGAAAGTGAAGAGCCAAGCCGCGCCGGCCGCGCCGAGCAAGACAAAGTAAACCTGGCCGATGGCCAGCGTTTCGAGGCTGGGCAGAAAGCCGACCAAGGTCGGGTATTGCCAAGCAGCCGCCAGCAAGAGCAGAAGAAATTGAGTCAAGAGCAGCCAGACGCGGGTGCCTTGGCCGATTTCAGCCCGGCCGAAGCTCAGCTTCAGCAAAAAGGCGTTGAGGGTTCCGGCCACGATTCCCATCGCCAAGTAGAGCGCCAGGAAAAAAGCAAAGTGCTTGACGAAGCTGAGCTTGATGAAGCCGGGAATTCCAGTTTGATGGGCGGTGCCGAGATAGAAGGTCGGCGAGAAAAAGAAGAGCAGCGTCTGCAGCGCGAAGAGTGCCGCGAAAAACATCAGAGCCGACTTCCATGAGGCGATCAGAGCCTTCATGCTTACCCTTTGGCGGCGACGCCTTCCTGCCAGTCGAAGGCTTCCTCCATCGCATCGTCGCGCTTGAACTTAGTGATCAACAGGCTCTGCAGCCGGCTGTGATAGGCTGCGAAATCTTGAATCGGATGGGTGGCCACTCCCGAATCCATCGCGGCCTTGGCGATGGCCGGCGCGACGTAGAGCAGGACTCGGGGATCGAGCGGCTTGGGGATGATGTAATTGGGGCCGAATTGCAATTCCTTGAGCTTGTAAGCTTGACAGACCGAGAGCGGAACCTTCTGCCGGGCTAGCTTGGCCAGGGCCCGGGCCGCGGCCAATTTCATCGCCTCGGTGATCTTGGTCGCGCCGACGTCGAGGGTGCCGCGGAAGACGAAGGGAAAGCCGAGGACGTTGTTCACCTGATTGGGATAATCGGAGCGGCCGGTCGCCATGATGATGTCTTGGCGGACGGCCAAGGCCTCGTGGTAGCCGATCTCGGGATCGGGGTTGGCCATGGCGAAGACGATGGCGTTGGGCGCCATGCTGGCCAGCATCTCGGGGCTGAAGAGTCCCTTGCCGGAGAGGCCGACGAAGACGTGGGCGCCCTTGCAGACCTCGCCCATGCCAGCCGGCTTCATGTTCTGAGCGAAGAAACCGCGGTTGGCCTCGAGGTCGGGCCGGTCCTGGGTGACGACTCCCTTGCGGTCGCAGAGGAAGACGTTTTCCTTCTTCACGCCGATCGAGAGGAACATCTTGGCGCAAGCCACCGCGGCGGCGCCGGCGCCCGAGAAGACGACCTTCACTTCGGCGGCCTGGAGTTTGGCCAATTCCAACGCGTTGATCAGGGCGGCGGTGGTGATGATCGCGGTGCCGTGCTGGTCGTCGTGGAAGACCGGAATCTTCATCCGTTTGGTCAATTCGGCTTCGATGTAGAAACACTCCGGCGCTTTGATGTCCTCGAGGTTGATGCCGCCGAAGGTCGGCTCGAGCGAGCGGACGATGTCGATGAACTTGTCGGGATCCTTCTCGTCGATCTCGAGGTCGAAGACGTCGATGTCGGCGAACTCCTTGAAGAGCACGCCCTTGCCCTCCATGACCGGCTTGCCGGCCAAGGGGCCGATGTCGCCCAAGCCGAGGACCGCGGTGCCGTTGGTGATCACCGCGACCAAGTTGCCCTTGGCGGTGTAACGGTAAGCATCGAGCGGATTTTTCTGAATCTCGAGGCAGGGTTCGGCCACCCCCGGCGTGTAGGCCAAGGAGAGGTCTTCTTGGGTGCCGCAGGGCTTGGTGGGAGTGACGGAGATTTTTCCGGGACGGCCTTGGCTGTGGTAATCCAGGGCGGATTTCTTATCGACCATAGGGACAAAGCCCTACCGGAGAGCCGCTCGGCCTGTCAATCGCCCATATCGCTTGCAAAATCGGAAGCTTAGGGGGAAAAGCGGGGCATGGCCATTTCTTCCCGCTCGGCGTTGTTAGTGCTTTTGGGGCCGCTTTTTCTTTCGACCGCTCCGACTTGGGCTCGGCCGCCGGAATCCGCCGCCATCCTCACTAAGGTTGATTACCTGCTGAACCCCAAGGGCTCTTACGATTATCAGGCTACCGCGACTGTTCACCGCGGCAAAAGCCCGGTCCAAGAGCTCGCCCTTCAAGTTTCGGTTCAAGACCCCCTGCGCCGCCGAATCACCGTGGAGATGCCGGCGGCCGAGGCCGGCAAGAGCCTGCTCTTGGACGGCGAAAAGCTTTGGCTTTATATCCCCAAGCTCGAGAAAGCGGTGCGGATTCCGCCTCAAGTCGAGTTTGCCGGCGAGATCTCGAGCGCCGATTTGGCCCAGCCTTTCTTCTCCATGGTCTATCAGACGGCTGGAATGGAGACGGCGGAATGGCAAGGAACGCCGGCCTACGTCCTCAAGCTGGTTCCCCGTTCGAAGACCGGGGTCTATTCCAAGGTGAAACTTTGGATTGGCCAAGACGATTTCCGTCCGCTTCAGGCCGAATTTTTCGGTGAGCGAAACGTCTTGGCCAAGACCTGCTTCTACGAAGACTTTGTCGAGGAGCTGGGGGCGAAGCGGCCGCTGCGTTGGGTTTATCGCGACGCCGCCGATCCCGAAAATGAGACGGTCTTGGCGATGAAAAAAATGACGCGGAAGAATTTCGACCCGGCGGCCTTTGAGCCCAAGGCCTCGCCCAAGCTTTTTAACTTTCCTGAGGCTCGACCGAAATCAGCTTCTGACCCGATTCCACCGCGGCGCCGGGCTGGACAGCCACTTCCTTGACGATGCCGTCGATGGCGGCGGCCAGCTCGTTCTGCATCTTCATCGCCTCGATGATGACCAACGGCTCGCCCTTCTTGACGACGTCCCCGACCTTCACTTTGACCTCGACGATCTTGCCCGGCATCGGAGCGCTGATCAGGCCATGACCGCCGGCCGATTCGCTCTGGGAGACGGCGCGGCGCCGGGGATCGAAGACCTCCAAGTGATAGGGGACGTTGCGGAGGTTGAGCTCGGCCTTGTCCTGGCGGAAGCTGACATCGGCTTCGAGCACTTCGGTGCCGTCGATCAAAAAGGAATAGAGCGAACCCTTGGCCAGGAGCGGATCGAAGCGGTGGCTTTCGCCGTTGAGCTTGAGCTGGTAGCCCTGCTCGAGGCTCTCGATCTCGACCTCGAATTCCTTGTCTTCGAAAAGAACGGTGTAGGTCTTGGCCATTGGCTAATTCCTCATTCCCATCTTGCGGCCGCTGACCCGCCAGGGCGAGGCATCGGCCGCCTCGGCGCCGCCGGAAGTCGGGCGCGATTTCAATTCTTCGAGGTGCTTGGCCAGGACCGCCGCCATCAAG
The DNA here is from genome assembly GCA_044869875.1 of bacterium. GTDB lineage: Bacteria > UBA10199 > UBA10199 > DSSB01 > DSSB01 > DATEDP01. Next base: position 4,289 of record JBIOXX010000046.1, read on the forward strand.
GCCTTCTTGGTCTCCTCGTAAGGGACCTTGAGAATCTCGGCCATGTGCTTGTCGATGAAGTGGGTGTCGTAACGGCCGTCGATGAAATCTTGGATCTCCAAGGCCCGGCGGTGGAAGTAGAGATTGGTCTTGGGTCCGCTGACTCGGTATTCGGAGAGCGCCCGCTGCATTCTTTGGATGGCCTCTTGGCGGTCGGAGCCGTAAGCGATGAGCTTGGCCAAAATCGGATCGTAATCCATCGGCACTTGGAAGCCTTGATAGATGCCGTTGTCGAGGCGGATGCCGGGACCGAGCGGGTACTGCATGTCGACCACCAGGCCCGGCGCCGGCATGAAATTGTGGAAGGGGTCCTCGGCGTAGACCCGGACCTCGACGGCGTGGCCGCGCTGTTCGATGTCTTCCTGCTTCATCGGCAGCTTCTCGCCTTGGGCGACTTGGATCTGGAGCTTCACCAAGTCGATGCCGGTCACCAATTCGGTGATCGGATGCTCGACTTGAAGCCGGGTGTTCATCTCGAGGAAATAATAATTCTGCTGGTGATCGACCAGGCACTCGATGGTCCCGGCATTGTAGTAGCCGACGGCCTTGGCCAGCTTGACCGCCATGTCGCAGACCCCCTTGCGGGTCTCGGGCGTGATGAAGGGCGAGGGCGATTCCTCGATGACCTTCTGGTGGCGGCGTT
>JBIOXX010000047.1:0-6278 GCA_044869875.1 bacterium
AGGCCGAATGGGAATTCGCGGCTCGCGGCGGCCTTGCCGGCAAGCGCTATCCTTGGGGCGATGAGTTCATGCCGAGCGGTCGTCACATGGCCAATACCTTCCAGGGTGATTTCCCTTATCGGGCCAAGAGTGAGGATGGTTATCTCGGCACCTCGCCGGTCGCCGCATTTCCGGCCAATGGCTATGGGCTTTACGACATGGCCGGCAATGTTTGGCAATGGACTCAGGATTTGTATCGGGTCGACACCTTCGTTGACCAAGCTAGTCAGGGCCTTTGCGAGAATCCCCAAGGTCCCAAGGACAGTTTCGACCCGACCAAACCTTACGAGGTGACCCGAGTTACTAAAGGCGGAAGTTTTCTCTGCCACTCTTCTTATTGCGAAAGCTATCGGCCAAGCGCCAGGCGGGGAACGCCGCCGGACACTGGTTCCTCGCATGTCGGATTTCGGCTGGTGAAGTCGGGAAATTCGCAGCTGGCTGAACATTCTCAGGATGGAGGGTCGCTATGATGAATAAGACTCGTCAATTTCAATCGACCGCGATGATCTTTTTCACAATCTTGATCGCTTCCCTTGGCTGCCGCCGCGCCGCCGAGCCTGAGAAAAAAAACCTGGCTCCAGCTCCGGTCGCGGTTTCGGCCCCGGCTCCTGTCGCTCCGGTTCCGGTTCCGGCTGCACCGGCCCCGGCCCCAGCTCCTCCGCCGATCTTTTCAGCAACTCCTCCCGCGGCTCCCCTCGCTCCGGCGGCTCCCATGGCTGCTGCGGCGCCAATCCCCAGTGCGACGGCTTCTCCTCAAGGTAAGCCCAACATCGTCGTCATCATGGGCGACGATATCGGCTGGTACAACCCCAGCATCTACAATCGCGGCGATATGGGCTATTCGACCCCCAATATCGACCGTATCGGTAAGGAAGGCGCGATGTTCACCAGTTGGTATGGGCAGCAGAGCTGCACCGCTGGACGCGCCGCCTTCGTCACCGGTCAATCGCCGATCCGTACCGGATTGACCAAGGTCGGCGTGCCGGGTTCGGACATCGGCCTTTCGGGAAAGGACTTGAGCATCGCCGAGGTCATGAAGTCTCTCGGCTATGTTACCGCCCAATTCGGCAAGAACCATCTGGGTGACCGGAATGAATTCCTGCCCTGCATGCACGGCTTCGATGAATTCTTCGGCAATCTCTACCATTTGAACGCCGAAGAGGAGCCGGAGAATCCGGATTATCCCAAGCTTCCGGAGTTCAAGCAGCACTTCGGCCCGCGCGGTGTTTTGCATTGTTGGACCACTAATTTGGACGACCCTACCGTCGATCCGATATTCGGAAAAGTAGGGATGCAGCGAATCGAGAACACCGGTCCGCTCACCAAAAAGCGAATGGAAACAATCGACGACGAATTCACCAACGCCTCGATTGGCTGGATGGAAAAGCAAGCCCAGGCCGGCAAGCCCTTTTTCCTCTATTACAATTCGACGCGAATGCACATCTGGACCCATCTTAAACCCGAATCCCAGGGCAAGACCGGCGTCGGATTGTATCCCGATGGCATGGTCGAGCACGATGCCCACGTCGGCCAAATATTGAAAAAAATCGACGAGCTTGGTCTAGCGAGCAACACCATCGTGGTTTACACCACCGACAACGGTGCCGAGGTGATGACCTGGCCTGACGGCGGAGCCACCCCCTACCGTGGCGAGAAAGCCACCAATTGGGAAGGCGGTTATCGCGTGCCGACGCTGATCCGCTGGCCCGGGGTCATCAAGCCCGGAACTATCTATAACGATTTCTTCTCGCATGAGGATTTTATTCCCACCTTCGCCGCCGCAGCCGGCAACACCAGTATTGCGGAGCAATGCCTGACCAACTGCCAGGTGGCCGGCAAATCTTTTCATGTCCATCTCGATGGTTACAACCTGCTTCCCTTCTTCAAGGGTGAGGTGAAGGAGTCCCCGCGAAAGGAATTCCTTTATTGGAGCGACGACGGCGATCTCTTTGCCCTGCGCCTGAAACCATGGAAAATCGTATTCATCGAGCAGAACCACCACGGACTCGATGTTTGGATGCAGGGTTTCGACAAGCTCCGGGTGCCGAAGATATTCAACCTGCTGGCCGACCCCTTCGAGCGCGGCGATTCTTCTTTCCTTTACGACGATTGGATGGTCCAGCGGGTTTTCATCAGTTATGGGGCCCAGGCCGTTGTGGCCAATTGGCTGCAAAGCTTCCAGGACTTCCCCATCCGGCAGAAGCCCGCGAGCTTCAACCTCGACGAAGTCATGCGAAAGCTAGCCCCGGCGCCCGGAGCCAATTAGGCTGAGAAACCAAATCGAGATTTCACAATCAAGGAGGTAGGTCGATGCGCCCCACAGTCCGAATATTCCTGTTGGCCGTCTTCATGGCCGGGATTCCGCTTTCCCTATCGCAGGCCGCCGATCCTTTGCCTTCGTGGAACGAAGGTGCGGCTAAGCAGGCGATCGTTTCTTTCGTCCAGAAGATCACCCAGCCGGGGAAGGACTAAGTCCGCCCTGAAGAACGGATCGCTACCTTCGACAATGACGGAACGTTGTGGGTCGAGCAGCCACTTTATTTCCAGTTCATCTTTATGCTCGGTCAAGTCAAAGCCGCGGCTCCGAAGCACCCCGAATGGAAGGAAAATCCGGCCTTCCAGGCCATCGAGAAGAACGACTATCAGGCGCTGGCTGCCATGGGCCACAAGCCTGTGTTGGAGTTGCTTGCCGTGGCCAACACCGGGATGTCGACCGAAGTTTATGAAAAAACAGTGCGGACCTGGATCGACACGGCCAAAGATTCTCACTTCAAGAAGCTCTACAAGGACCTTACCTACCGGCCGATGAAGGAGCTGATGGCTTATCTTCGGGCCAACGGCTTTAAGACTTTCATCGTTTCCGGCGGCGGGGTCGAGTTCATGCGCCCCTGGACCGAACAGGCCTATGGAGTTCCGCCGGAGCAGGTGGTCGGTAGCAGCATCGTATTGAAGTATGAGTTTGCGAATGGGAAGCCGGCTCTAATCCGCGAACCTAAGGTCTTTTTCATCGATGACAAGGGCGGTAAGCCGGTCGGCATCCAACAATTCATCGGGCGCCGCCCGATTGCGGCCTTTGGAAACTCCGATGGCGATCAGCAAATGCTGGAATGGACCGCCGCCCGAGAGGGTGCCAGCTTGATGATGCTGGTTCATCACGACGATGCCGAAAGGGAATACGCCTACGACCGTCAGAGCAAGATCGGTACTCTCGACAAGGCCTGGGACGAAGCTCTGGCCCGGGGCTGGACGGTGATCAGCATGAAGCAGGACTGGAACCGGATTTTTTGAGATTCAAGACTCGAGGCAGGGAAGGGGAAATATGAAAAAAAAGTTCATGTTGTTTGGCTGGATTTTGCCGCTACTCGGAATTCTCGCCCCGTATGGGGCCTTGGGCCAGGATAAGGCCTCTTCGGCCGAGGCTCGTAATCTTGCCAAGCAAGCCTATCTCTATGGCTTTCCAATGGTCGACAATTACCGGATTATCTATTCTTATACCGTCGATAAATCGGACCCCGAATACAAAGGGCCGATGAACCAGATCCATAACATCGCTCGGGTTTATACGCCGGCCGACAAGGCGATCCAGACTCCGAACTCCGACACGCCTTATTCCATGGCCATCCTCGATCTTCGGGCCGAGCCCTTCGTCATCACCCTCCCGGCCATCGAGAAGAGCCGCTACTACTCGGTGCAGATGATCGACCTCTACACTTTCAATTTCGATTATCTCGGAACTAGAGCCACAGGTAATGGAGGAGGGAACTTCCTCGTCGCTGGCCCCAATTGGAAGGGCGAGACACCCAAGGGAATCAAAAAGGTCTCGCGCGCTGAAACCGAAATCGCGCTTTTGGCATATCGCACTCAACTTTTCAACGCCGCCGATTTGGACAATGTGAAGAAAATTCAGGCCGGCTACAAGGTCACCCCGCTCTCGACTTACCTGAGGCTGCCGGCGCCGCCGGCGGCTCCACCGATCGATTTCGTCAAGCCGCTCACCCCGGCCGATGAACGCAAATCCTTGGAGTTCTTCAATATCCTCAATTTCATTCTCACTCTTTGCCCCACCGTGCCCAGCGAAGTCGACCTGCGCAAGAATTTCGCCAAGATTGGGGTCGAGCCGGGCAATAAAATTCAGGTTGCCAAACTCTCCCCCGGAACCGAGGCCGCGATGAAGCAGGGGATGGTCGATGGCCAGAAGGAGATCGATGCTACGATCGCCGCCTCTACTTCCTCCGCAGACTGGTTCGGTACTCGCGAATTCATGAAGAACAATTATCTGTTAAGGGCGGCAGCGGCTCAGGGCGGGATCTACGGCAATTCCAAGGACGAAGCTTTTTATGTTCCTTACAAATTTGATTCCGACAAAGAGATCTTGGACACCTCAAAACACAATTACACTTTGCACTTTGAGGCCGGAAAACTTCCGCCGACCCATGCCTTCTGGTCGGTGACGATGTACGATTTTCCGGCCCAGCTCTTGGTCTCCAATCCGATCAATCGCTATCTCATCAATCAGCCGATGTTGCCGGAGCTGAAGAAGGACCCCGACGGCGGTTATACGATCTACTTGCAGAATGAATCGCCGGGTAAAGATAGAGAATCGAATTGGCTGCCGGCGCCGAAGGGCGTTTTCTTCGCCGTATTGAGGGATTATTTGCCGGCTCCCGAAGTCTTGAACGGAACCTGGAAGGCTCCGCCCATCGTCAAAGCGAAATAAGCGAAAAGGGAGACAAAAAAATGGCCTCGATCAAAAGAATTCAGAGAGTCCTCCTGGCTGGCTTCGCCTTCCTGCTTGGGACGTCGGCGCGAGCGGAGGAAACCATCTCGCCAACTGAAGTCAAGGCCCAGGCCGAGGATGCCTCGACCGACCTCAATAAGAAGTTGCAGAATCCGGTAAGCTCGCTGATCAGCGTTCCGCTGCAGTTTAATTTCAATTTTAAAACCGGACCCTTCGATCGCGCCCAGTTCCTCTTCAACTTCCAACCGGTCATTCCCTTTCATTTGGCGGGGGAGTGGTCGATCATCACTCGGACCATCCTGCCGATCTTGGTTCAACCGGTGGACCAGACCGATACCGACTTTGGACTTGGCGACATGCAGGAATCGCTGTTTTTCGCCAGAAGTTGGGGGATTTTCACCATGGGCCTGGGCCCGATCTTCCTCTTTCCGACCGCGACCAATGAAACCTTGGGCACCGGCAAGCTCGGCATCGGACCGACCGGGGTCTTTGTCTTGACCACCGGTCCGATCGTGGCCGGTGTGCTGATCAACAATATCTTCTCGGTGGCCGGTGACCCCGATCGAGCCGGCGTCAATCAGGCTCTGATCCAGCCTTTCCTTAATTATAATTTGAAGAAGGGTTGGGCGCTCAGCATCATTAATTCTCAGATCGTCGCCAATTGGAAAGAGCCCAACGATCAGCGCTGGTTGGTTCCCATTGGTTTCGGCTTCTCCAAGACCTTTGTCGCCGGAAAGCAACCGATGAACGCCGGCGCGAACATGTATTACAACGTGATCCGTCCCGACAACGGACCCGATTGGCAGCTCCGCTTCAACCTGACTCTAATCTTTCCCAAGAATTAGGAGTGGCCGATGCCCCATCCCGACCTTCAAACCCAGCTTGCCTTGGAACGGACCTATCTGGCCTACGAGCGAACCCTGATGGCTTGGGTCCGGACCGGCTTGGCTTTGTCGAGCTTTGGCTTTACCATCTATAAATTCTTTCAGTTCCTTCGCCTGAGCCCCGAAGGAGAGGGAAGAAGGACCCATACCTGGGAATTCGCGCTGGCGATGATTGGGCTGGGCGTGGTGGCGACGGTCTTCGGCCTGCTCGATTACCGGCGAGGGCTGAAGGAACTGCGTCGGGAAGAGGGCCGGTTCTCCGGCGCCCTGACGGTGACCTTCGCGATGCTGGTGTTGTGTCTCGGCCTAATGTTCTTGGTGGCCGTCGCAATGAGGCAATAACGATGAAGACCCTGCTCAATTTCCTCAAGACGACTTTGGTGGGCGGTTTTCTTTTCCTCTTGCCCTTGATTCTGAGCGCCCTTCTGTTGGGCGAAGCGATTCGCTGGGCGGCCAAGATTTTAGAGCCGACAGTTCACTTCCTTTCTTTGCACAGTGTCCTCGGCGTCCAGGCCCAATACCTATTGGCCATTTTTTTTCTGATTTTGTTCGGTTTTTTGGCGGGTTTGGTGGCGAGAACAGGACTAGGAGAATCGCTGCGCCAAAGCTTGGAGAAC
>JBIOXX010000048.1:0-3701 GCA_044869875.1 bacterium
GCAGCGGGCTTCTCCGTTACTTGGGAGAGACGCTACCGCTCCAGGCCTTCGTTGGGTTGCCGGGCAGCGCGGAAGGGTTTTCCGAGATTCAATTGCTCGACGGAGTCCAGTTCACGGCCGAAAACTTCAGCAGCAGCGAGCTTCCGGCCGAGACTCGCATCAATGCTTCGACCCTGCGCTTGCTCTATCGAGTTAACGTTTGTTCGGAAAGCTCTACCTTACCGGATTGCCGCTAGCTAATCGCGAAAGCTGCGGATGTAATCTTCGAGCTCATCCTCGTTTTCGAAAATGGGCGTATCGCTTTTAGCTAAATCGAGCTTGGCCGAAGAGCGGGCCGGATCGCCGGTGATGCCGTGAAAGAACGGCACGTGGAAGAAACCGCGAAATAAATTCCAAAAACTGGCGTGATGGGCAGACTCGTGCGAACGAAGCGCGATGCTCTTCATATCATCCTCCTGCTTGTGTGTTTTTGCCCCTTGTCCGCGGTTCTAAATGATAGAACCCCCCACTTGGCTTTTATCAGAGCAATCGGCGTGCCACGAATAATCAACTAAGCTATTGATATTTAAAGATAATTTAAAGAATCGCTTTATCAAAATGAGAGGTGTTTTCATTTTGAAAGTCGAAAAGAATTCGAAAGATGAATTTTTTCGGCAAAGAGCGCGAGCTATTTAGTTAATTTATAAAGCTTACCCGCAGCGTGTCAGGAATTTGACTTTTCTACTGTAAAATTTCCGAGACCACTCGATCCAAAATTTTTTCGCCGCGCTCCAATTCGGCGACTGGAATTCGCTCATCCTTTCCATGGAGCCCCGCTAAGTCCTCCGGCTTTAACAATAGTGGGATCAATCCGTAAGCGATGGCGCCTTTCTCCCGAAAGAAGCGGGAATCAGTGGCCCCCGGTGAGATGAAGGGAAGGACCAAGGCCTGCTCGTCGGCCTGGCGGATCGCTTGTTCGAATGCGGCGAAGTAGGGCGTGTCGAACGGCGAGGCGGTGGGCTGGCTTTGGGTCAAGAGCTCGGCTTCGACCGGGAGATCCTCGATTTTTTTCCGCACCTCGGCCAAGAAGTTCTCGGGGCTGCGGCCCGGAAGGAGCCGGGCGTCGACTTCACCGACAGCTTCGCTGGGGATCACGTTGGTTTTGAAGCCGGCCTTCAATACCGTCGGCACCAGGGTGTCGCGGAGCATGGCGTTGAGCACCTTGTCGCCCGAGATCTTGTCGGCGAAAAAAGTGCCGGCCAGCCAGCGCAGCGGCGGCGAGAAAAGATGGCGCATCGCGAAGGAGAGCGGGAAGCTCTCGTGATCGGCCAGCCGCCGCAGGAACTCGGCGCTGATCTCGGTTTTGCGGATCGGCGGCGGCTTGGCTGTCAGGCGTTCCAAGGCCGTGAGCAGGAAGACGACGGCGTTGTCCTTGGAGGGCATGGAGCCGTGGCCGGAGCTGCCCCGGGCCTTGAGTCGCATCCAGGCCACGCCTTTTTCGGCTACTTGAATCGGATAAAGATGCTTTCCGTTGCGGTCTTGCCCGACGCTGCCTTCGTTGAGCACGTAGTCGGTCGCAACCTTGTCCCAATGATGCTCGACCAGGAATTGGGCGCCGAATTTTCCTCCGGCTTCTTCATCGGCGGTCAGGGCCAAAACCAGGTCGCCTTGCAGCGGTTTTCCCTCGCGATGGATCTTCACGAAAGTTTGGACTTCCAAAGCGACCAGCGATTTCATGTCGAGGGCGCCGCGGCCATAGAGGTAGCCCTCGCGGATCGTCGCGGCGAAGGGCGGGCTTTGCCACTCTTTAGCCTCGGCCGGAACGACGTCGAGATGGCCGAGCAGCAATAGGGACTTTTTTTCGCCGCTGCCCTGAAGCCGGGCGACGAGGTTGGCCCGCCCCGGCGTCGATTCGAGGATCTCGGAGGCGATGCCGAAGCTGGCCAAGTAGTCGCGGAGAAACTCGGCGGCTTTCTTCTCATTACCTGGTGGATTGCTGGTGTCGATCTCGATCAGCTTCTTCAAGAGATCGAGGGTGGCGAGCGGTTCGGTGGCGAGGGCCGGGGACGGAAGAAAAAGCAGAAGCACCAAGCTGCGGAGTAAAAGGTGGCCTAGCGCTTTCATCTGATTGCTGTAGCAAGGGGCTTTAGCCCCGTCAACGGTGCGAAGCACCGTCGTTATTGCAGACAGATGGCGCCAGACAGCGCCATGGCGGGGCTAAAGCCCCTTGCTACGGATACTCCGGGATCTTCCTCACGATTCGCCCTTCCAAGGCGTCGATCCAGAGCCATTGGTAGGTCTCCAAGCGGTCTCCCAAGTCGAAGGCCAGTTGGATCTCGAACATCGGATCTTCGCGGCTCGGCCGGGAGCGAAAAATCACCAGCGGCGCGGGGTTGGAGCAAAAGAAGTCGAGCTCGGGCAAGTTTCCGATCCGAGCTTCGATTTCGGCTTCGGAGAGGAAGATCGGATTTTTAGGCATGGAGGCTTCCCGTGTCGTAGCGCTCCAAGCCGTAGCGGGAGATCAGCCCGAGAATTTTGACTTCATATTGAGGATCGGTGGCGTAACGGTTTTTGCCGGATTGGAGGGCATGGACGAAACCTTTGGCCGAGCCGGTGTGCTCCATCGCGTGCTTTAAATAGCGGCCTTGGGAAATTACCTGGGCATGGTCGAGGAAGCTTTCGAGCGGATTGTTGTAGCGGCGGAAGTCGGCGAGTCTCCGTTGCCAGCGTCCGCCGATGAACTCGCGGGTCGAGAGCTTTTGACTGCCGGCCGGCCCTCGTCCCTTGATCCCGAAGAAATTATTTCCCGGCGCATGCCGGCCCCAACCCGATTCGAGCGCCGCTTGAGCCATGGTCACCGAAGCCGGAATGCCGGTCAGAGCTTGAGTTTCCAGGGCATAGGGCAAAATGCGCTCGAAGAAAGCCGTCTGTGGCGAGGTCGCCGATGGTTTGGGTGGCGGAGCTTGAACCGGTCGGGCGGTCGACCCGAAAGGCCGGGGCCCGGCGGCGATTAGCTCCCAAAATTCGGGTTGGATTTGCGGTTCGAGGGCGGAGGAGGGAAGAAGCCGAAAATTCATGAAGCCTGGTAGAGCAAGACCGGCTCCAGGCTCTACTCGAAATAATCGTCGGAAGATGAGCGACGAAGACCGATTTTAAAACTAGCGCCCCCGGCATGATTCGAACATGCGACCAACGGTTTAGGAAACCGCTGCTCTATCCTCTGAGCTACGAGGGCTTTCTGTTTTGAATTCTTAAGGTTACTGGACACTTTTCGTCCCCTCCCTTTGGGCATAGATCTCGTTTTACCAGGGATCTGATCTTGTTTCCAGGGGATTGAACGGATCGCATCGGCGAGTCTTGATAGCGCCTTCGCCGTGTAGCTGCCATCGGTGACGCCGCTGGCGCCGTGGCCCATGAGGCGACGTCGCACGCCTTCATCGGCGCCTGTTTCGGCGAGCCACGTCGCGAACGATCGTCGGAGCGCGTGCATGCCTATCTCGTCGCCGTGCGGCAGTCCCGCGGCCTTCAAGTCATCGCGCAAGAGCTCTGCCGATCGTGGCCGCCACATGCCCCCTGACAACGGCGAGGGAAACACAACGCCTTCACCGCCAGCACCCAACGCGGCAAGCAACACGGGATGCAGCGGCACCTTGCGCACGCCGTGGCGAGTCTTCGTCGGGCCGACACCATCGTGGTCGTAGGAGCGATGCACGTGCACGTGA
>JBIOXX010000049.1:0-6404 GCA_044869875.1 bacterium
ATCGCCCGGTCTCGAACCTGAAAAAGAGTCTCGCCGTTGGGCGCGACCGGCGACTCCAGCCTTTCGAAGTAAGGAGTGTAGTCCGGCAGATTGCGCACTTCCTCGAAGGTCATCCCGACCCAATCGCCATAATGGATCTCGACCAGCCGCTCGTCGTAGATCGGCTCGAGCTTTCGGCCCTCGCAGAGAATGGCGGCGGTCTCGCGGGCCCGGCAAACTGGCGAGCTGTAGATCGCGTCGACCGAGAAGGAGGCCAGCGATTCCTTGAGGCTCAAGCTTTGAGCGCGGCCGGTGTCGTTCAAGCCGATCTCCTGGCGACCCATGATCCGGCGGGTCAGGTTCCACTCGGTCTCGCCGTGCCGAACTAACAGTAAACGCAGCATATTCCCTATCTGCCAAGCTCGCCCGCTTAAACCAAGAAAAATTTGCTAGGGAGGGCGGCTAAAAACGTGATTGAATCAGAGGACTTAAGAAGGAGTGTCCATGCTGCAACCGCATCGCGAGCTTTTGCCCAACGGCGCCACCCTATTGCTCGTCGAGACCCATCAAGCCCCGGTCGTTTCGCTCAACATTTGCGTGCGCGTCGGCTCGCGCTACGAGACCGACGAGGAGGCCGGGATCTGCCACCTCATCGAGCACATGCTCTTCAAGGGCACCGACAAGATGGGCGCCGGCGAAGTCGCCAAGCGGATCGAGGCCAGCGGCGGCGAGGTCAACGCCTACACCTCCTTCGACGAAACCGTTTATTACTGCACCATGGCCAGCCGCCACTTCGGCACTGGCCTGGAAGTGCTCTCCGACGCCGTGCTCCATTCAATCTTCGACCCCGAAGAGTTGGCCCGCGAGAAGGAAGTCGTCATCGAGGAAATCCTGCGCAGCAAGGACAGCGCCGGCAAGGTCCTTTCCGAAGCCCTTTTCCAAAAGGCTTTCAGCAAGCACACCTACGGCCGCCCGATCATCGGCTTCAACGAAACGGTCCAGGGGTTCAGCCGCGACAAGATCCTCGACTTCTATCGGAGCTGGTACGTACCTGAAAACATGGTCGTCGTGGTCACCGGCGATTTCGACGGCGAGAAGACCCTCGCCTCGCTGCGCCGCATCTTCGGCTCCCTGCCCTCGCGCCCATCGCCCAAGGTTCAGATCCACGAAGAGCCGGCCCAAGGCAATCCCCGCTCGGTGGCCCTGACCAATCCGATTCAAGGCAGCACGATGATGCTCGGCTTCCACGTCCCGGGCTTGGAGCATGCCGACATCCCGGCTCTCGACGTTTTGAGCCACATCTTGGGCGAGGGTGAAAGCTCGCGCCTCGACTTGACGGTCAAGGAGCGGCGCGGCCTGGTCAACTCGATCTATTCCTACGTCTACGCGCCCCACGATCCGGGCCTCTTCACCGTCGGCTTCACCCTGCCCGAGAAGAACTTCAGCAAGGCCGTCGAGGTGGTGCTCGAAGAGGTTTACCGTTTCCACGATCAGAAGATCGACCAAGAAGAGCTCAACATGGCGAAGCTCAACATCAAGAGCGACGCGGTTTACGAAAAGGAAACCGTCGAAGGCTTGGCCCGGAAGTACGGTTATTTCGAAACCATCCTCGGCCGTCACGATTTCGACGAGCATTACTACCAAGCCATCGACTCGGTCACCGCCGAGGACGTCCGCGAAGTCGCGCGGCGCTATCTCCAACCGGCGAAGCTGAACATCGGGCTGATCCATCCCCAGAATTCGAAGAAAAAGGTCCAGCCGAAGGAGCTCCTCGCTTGGGCCAAGCCAAAAGCCAAGCCCGTCGCCAAGAAGGGCTCGGTCCGCTCCGATTCCGAGCCTCAGTATCTGAAGTTGAAGAACGGCCTTCGGCTCATCCTCAAAGAGAATCACAACGTCCCGACGGTGGTGGTCCGCAGCGCCCATTTGGGCGGCCTGCGCGCCGAAGGCCCCAAAAACAACGGCATCCACAGCTTCCTTTCCCAGCTCTGGGGCAAGTCGACGGAGAGCCTGACCGCCGAAGCTTTGTCCCGCGAGGTCGAGTGCATCGCCGGATCCATCCAAGCTTACAACGGCCGCAACGTCGTCGGAATGAAGGCCGACTTCCTGAGCGAGAAGACCCGCGACGGCGTCGAGCTCTTCCTCGACGCCCTGCTCCGCCCCCGTTTCGACAAGGACGAGATGGAACGGGAGCGCGGCAACATCCTCGAAGCCATTCGCCGCGAGGACGACCAGCCCGCCGGCCTCGCCTTCAAACATTTCCAGAAAAAGCTCTTTCCGAAGCATCCCTACGGCCTCTCGCTCCTCGGTCCCGCCGCCAACGTCCGCCGCTTCAGCCGCAATGATCTCAAGCGAGCCTTCGACTTGAGCCTGGATCCCAAGAACAGCGTGGTCAGCATCGTCGGCGATTTCGACTGGCGCAAGATGGCCGACCTGCTGCGACCGGGCTTGGAATCGATCAAGCCGCGCAAGACCGGCTGGAAAGCACCGCGGATAGACCCTGCTCCCTCGAGCATCGCCAAAATCGAGACGGTCAAGGACAAGCTCCAAGCCCACATCGTTCTCGGTTTCCGCGGCCTGAACTATGCCGACAAGGACCGCTACGCCCTCGACGTCCTCAATAACATCTTGGCCGGCCAGGGCGGCCGGCTCTTCATCGAGCTCCGCGACAAGCTCTCGCTGGCCTATTCGGTGACCTCGCTGAGCCAGGAGGGCATCGAGCCCGGTTATTTCGGCGTCTACATCGCCACCGAGCCGCGCAAGGTTCCGACCGCGGTCGAGGGCATTCTCCGGGAATTGGAAAAGGTCACCCGCGAGACGGTCGGCCAGGAAGAAATGGACCGGGCCAAGCAGTACATGGTCGGATCCTATGAGATTGACCTTCAGCGCAACAGCACCGTCGCCACCCAGCTCGCGTTCAACGAAATCTACGGCATCGACCGCCAGGAATGGCTCCGCCTTCCCGAGAAGGTCCTCAAAGTCACGCCCCAAGCGGTGCTCAAGGTGGCCCGCAAGATTTTGAAACTAGACCGCTACGTTCTTTCGATCGTGAGGCCCTAGCGAACAAAATTAATCAGCAAAGGAGTTCCTATGTTTCGCCGCCTTGGAATCTTCAGCCTCCTCGCCTTCCTTCTTCTCCCTCTATCGGTCCAAGCCAAGCCCTTCGCTCCCGCCGGCGCCGGTTTCAGCGTCAACATGCCGGGAAAGCCGCAGCACTCCGAAACCACTCACAAGAGCTTTGTCGGCGCGATCCACGAGAATTCCTATACCGCGAATGGCGGCGGCGCGACCTACACCGCCTCGGTCTCCGACCTTCCGGGAGCGGCGGTGGCGCTGGGCGGAGCCGGAACCATCCTCGGCAAAGCCAAGGACGGCCTCTTGAAGGAATCGGGCGGCAGCGAGACTTCTTTCGATAAGATCAGCCTTGGCGGCAACGAAGGCCGGGCGCTAACCTACAGCCTTCCCTCCGGCGGATCGGGAAAGGCCCGGCTCTATTTGGTCGACAAAAGGCTCTACGTCATCGTCGGCGCCGGTCCCCAGTCGGCCGGTCCGGCGATCGATCGCTTCGTGAATTCTTTCAAACTACAATAAGACTATGATCCAACGCCTCTGCACTTTCTGCGGCTCCAGCTCCGGCAACGCTCCGGCTTTTCAAGAAGCGGCCGAGGCCTTGGCCGAAACCATGGCCGAATCCGGGATCGGCTTGGTCTACGGCGGCGCTCAGGTCGGCTTGATGGGTTCGATGGCCGACGCCTGCCTGAAGCGCGGCGTCGAGGTCATCGGCGTGATTCCCGGCGCCCTCTTCCCCAAGGAGATCCCCCACCAGGGCTTGACCCAGCTTCACGTCGTCGATTCGATGCATGAGCGAAAGCAGAAGATGTACGAGCTTTCCGACGCCTTCGTCGCCCTGCCCGGCGGAATCGGCACCTTGGAAGAGCTTTTCGAAATTCTAACCTGGGGCCAGCTCGGCCTTCACGCCAAGCCCTGCGGCCTGCTCAACGTCGAAGGCTATTATGACAAGATGCTGGAGTTTCTCGACGGCGCCGTCGATCGGGCCTTTCTCCAGCCCAAGCACCGGGCCCTGCTGCTCGCCGATCCCGAAGCGGCCGACCTATTGGAAAAGCTGAAGAATTATCAGCCGCCCGCCGGAACAAAGTGGATAGGAAGAGGCGAAACTTAACGAAAATGTCATTATGACGCGGCATTGACAAACAGCCCACCCTCTGCGAGAAAAAACCATGACTAAAATCAAGCTTAGCGACCAAGCGAAAACCAAGATCCGCGCCCTGCTCAAGGACAAAGACCCACGCACCTGGGGCGTGATGATTCCGGATCAGGCCGGCACCTACATTCATCTCCCCTTGATCGACCTCTCGACCCTACCTTCGATCGAAGAAGTCCAGTTCGTCGAAGACCTCAAAGTCGTTCTCGACCGCAGCGGCGAAGAGGTCGAGGAAGTCTCGATCGACTTCATCGACGGCGGCGTCCTTTCCAGCGTTTTCGAAGTGAAGGCGATCAAGCCCCAAGGCCCGGCGGCCGGGAAATTCGACGACGCCAATCCGGCGGTGGCCAAGATCCTCGAGGTTTTGAACAACGAGATCAATCCGGCTCTGGCCAGTCATGGCGGCTACACCAAGCTGCTCGACTACAAGGACGGCAAGGTTTACCTATTCATGGGCGGCGGCTGCCAAGGCTGTCACGGCGTCGACGCCACTCTCAAGATGGGCATCGAAACTCGGCTGAAGGAAGTCGTCCCGGAAATCAGCGGCATCATCGACCAGACCGACCACGCGGCCGGAACTAATCCCTACTTCACCGCGGCGGGTCACGGTCATTAAGCTCGGTATCGCAGCATGCGCTACGGCATCATCGGCAACTGCAAGAGCGCCGCTCTCATTCATGAGTCGGGGAGCATCGATTGGTGCTGTTTACCGAACTTCGACCATCCCTCGGTCTTCGCCCGTCTCTTGGACGATAAGGGCGGCCACTTCGCAGTCTTGCCTCAGGGCCTGAAATCGACTCGCCAGACCTACCTCCCTAATACCAATATCTTGGAAACCCGTTTCGAGACGTCGGAGGGCGCCTTCGCGCTATGGGACTATATGCCGCGCTACAAGGTCGGTACCCACTACCGCCACCCGCCAGAGATCCAGCGCCGAATCCTTCCTTTGGAAGGACGACCTAGCTTCAAGGTCGAATTCTTCCCGCAGCTGAATTACGCCCAAGGCGAAACCCTCGTTGAAAAGGGAGATCACGGCATTTGGGCTCATCAGGGTCCGGAGGACGTCTTTCTTTACTCCAGTCTCCCCGTCGAAGGTATCTTGCGAAGCGAGACTTTCACTCTCGAAAAGGAAGAGTTCCTCCTCCTCGGTTATCACGAGCGGCTCAAGCCACCGACGGTCGAGGAAATTCGCCGCGAGGGTGAGGCGACCCAAGCTTATTGGCAAACTTGGGCCAGCCACTGCCGCCTTCCTTCGGTCGCGCCGGAGGCGGTCTTGCGCTCGGCGCTGACGCTCAAGCTCATGACTTTCGAGGAAAGCGGCGCCATCATCGCGGCGCCGACCACCTCGCTGCCCGAGGAGCTCGGCGCCGGCCGGAATTGGGACTACCGCTACTGCTGGCTCCGCGACTCCTCATTGATGCTGGAGGCTCTCAAGGGCATCGGCCATTTCGAGGAGGCCCGGGCCTTTTTGCGCTTCCTCTTCCGGATCCTCGAGAGCAAGCAGAGCAAGATTCAGATCCTCTACGGCATCGACGGCCGGACGCGGCTCGACGAATTCATCCTGCCCCATCTCAAGGGTTACCAAGGCAATAGCCCGGTCCGGGTCGGAAACCTGGCCGCGGTCCAAAAACAGAACGACATCTTCGGCGAAGTCCTCAACGCCCTCTATCTCTATTACCTTCATTACCGTTTCGAGGAGATCGGCCACGAGGAATGGGCTCTGGTGAAATTCCTCGCCGACACCACCGCTCGGGAATGGGCCAGCGAGGACGCCGGGATCTGGGAATACCGCCAACGCACCGCTCACTTCACCTACTCCAAGCTTCTCTCCTGGTCGGGGCTCGACCGGGCCGCCCAATTCGCCGCCACTTTGGGCAAGAGCGGCAAGGCCGCCGCTTGGACCGAACAGGCGGCCGCGGTTCGGAAGAGCATCGAAGACGAAGGCTGGAATCCGCGGATCCAGGCCTACACCCAAACCTACGGCTCCTCTGATTTGGACGTCAGCATTCTAAAAATGCAACCGCTGGGCTTCGTCGAAGAGAATGATCCCCGCTGGGTCTCGACGGTCCAACGCTGCGCCGAAGGCCTGCTCCAAGGCGACTACGGATTCCGCTACACAGCGCCCGACGACTTCGGTAAGCCCAAGAGCTCCTTCATCCTCGCCACTCTTTGGATCGCCAAAGCCCTGATCTCGATCGGCGAATTG
>JBIOXX010000050.1:0-9410 GCA_044869875.1 bacterium
AGAAGCTCAGCGGCCCGGGCCCCTACACTCTCCAATTGGGGGTTAGCGCCAAGGACTTGATGATCGTCGCCACCGAGCCCCGTCCCAGCGGCGGCGCCCGAATTGCCCACCAATGGGTGCTGAGCGAGGCGGCCGACGTGACAGGCATCGATCTATCCCTCGACCGTCCCTACCCTCCGCTGCGCTGATCGCTTCAAGCGCCATTTCAAGCAACCAACGCCGGTAAAAGCCGATAATTCCCAATAGGTAGATGATTTTGGGTGTTTAAATGGGAGTCGGATATGGGCATCAATCGTAAAATTTCATTGATTTCGGCGCTTTTCATCGTGGTCGGCCTGGTCGCTTGCGGCGGCGGGGCGCCCCAACCCACCGAGGCTGAATTGAACCAATTTTGGGCGGCTTCCTCGCTAAAATACCATGTGGGAGGCCTCGACGGCTCCACTGGCACCCCTAACAACAGCAATATCGTCAGCAACGACACCCCGGCCAAGCAAATCATCGTCGGCGGCACCGTCGCCGGTGAGGCTTCCGGAGCCGTCACGATTTCGGTTCACGAGACCGAGCCCTGCGCCAAGGGTTACTGCCCTATCGAGAGCAAGGGCCCCCTGGCTTCGACTCAAATTTCGACTCCCGGATATTTCAGCGTGGTGGTTCCTTCCCACGGTGAGAAGCTGACCGTCGTCGCCAAGAGCGGCGCTTTGAGCGGCATGCATTATCTCGGTGAGCTCAGCGCCCGCGTCGACGGCATCGAAATCACCCTCGAATAAACTCACTCTTCGGTAATTTGATTCGCCAACTCGTCGGCATCGTCGTGCCGATGCGGGAACAGGCCCTTCAATTTCTCGCCGCAGGCCTGGATTCCCTCGACTAAGCCTTGCTCGAATTTGCCGTGCCGGAAATGCTCGAGCACCCGGTCGCGGATCGAGTTCCAAAATTCCTGGCCGACTTTTTCGTGAATGCCGCGGTCGCCGACCACGGCGAAGCGCTGGCTCTTCAGTTCCATCAAGAACAGAACGCCGTTCCGATCGCGAGTCCGGGTGATGCCCAGCTTTTCCAAAAGCTGGTTGCCGTAAGCGAGAAGGTCCGGGGAATCGGAGCGAAGCAGGTGCACTCGGATCTCGCCCGAAGTTTCCTGTTCCGCCGCTTGGATGGCGGCGACGATCCGTTCCTCCTCGGCCTTATCGAAAAAACGGCTAGGCGATTTACCATGCATACTCACCAACCTCCGGAAGCCCCTCCGCCGCCGAAGCCACCGCCTCCGCCGCGAAATCCCCCGCTGGAACCCGAGCCCCAACCACCACCGCCGCCCCACCCGCCGGAGCTTCCGCCCCAGCCACCCCAGGAGCCGCCGCGGTAAGTACCACCCCTATAGAGCCCGTAAGGCGTCATCAAGCGCAGCAATAAGATCGCCACGACGACGAGGATGATCAATAAAATAATTCCCGAAACCGGGATACCGCCCCCGGCCTGGCCCTTGTATTCACCGGTGGTGGCCTTGACGATGGCGTCGACCCCGGCCTTCACTCCACCGTCGAAATCACCGACCTTGAAGCGCGGCAAGATTTCATTTTGGAGAATCGATTTGGCGACGGCGTCGGGCAGCGCGCCTTCCAAGCCGTAGCCGACTTCGATCCGAACCTTTCGGTCGTTCTTGGAGACGATTAGGACGGCGCCGTTATCGCGGCCGCTTTGGCCCGGCCGCCAGCGTTCGCTCAATCGGATGCCAAAATCCTCGATCGAGTCCCCGCCCAAGTCGGGGAAGGTGGCCACTAGGACTTGGTTGGAAGTATCGCGCTCGAAGGCCGCCAAGCCTTCTTCGAGCTGGGCCTTCGTCGTCGGGCTCAAGATGCCGGCTTGGTCGGTGACGTAGTGGTCGGGCGGCGGGGGGATGTCGAGAGCCAGGGCCGGCTTCGTAAAGACGAAGCTGAAAGCCAGGAGAAACAGCAGTCGAAGGGTCATGGGCCTTGGCCCGAAGTGTCCGGCGTTCCGAAGTCGACCTTGGGCGCTTGTTGAGCGCCAGGATCGGCCTTGAAGTAAGGCTTGGGTTGGAAGCCCGACATTGAGGCTACCAGGGAGCCGGGGAAGCGGCGGACCGCGGTATTGAATTCCTGGGCCGTCTCGTTGAAGCGCCGGCGTTCGACCGCGATGCGGTTTTCGGTACCTTCAAGCTGAGCTTGAAGTTCGAGGAAGTTCTGGTTGGCTTTCAACTCGGGGTAGCGCTCGACGACCACCAATAAGCGGGAAAGAGCCGAGGACAATGCGCCCTGGCTGGCCTGAAATTTCTCGAAGGTTTGGGGATCGTTGGCGGCGTTCTTTAAAGCATCGCCCGAGATTTGGGTGGCTTGAGCTCGGGCCTCGATCACCTGGGTGAGAGTCTCTTGCTCGAAATTGGCGTAGCCCTTGACCGTGGAGACGAGGTTGGGGATCAAGTCGGCCCGCCTTTGGTAGACGTTCTCGACCTGGGCCCAGCTCTGCTGGACCTGCTCATCCAGGGTGACGAGTCGGTTGCGGACGCCGACGAACCACATGGTTACAATGACCGGTATTCCAATGACGACCAAAAGCACCACTAGGAGTTTTTTCATGAAATCGAATGTAATGTCACTTCCGCTTGATTTCAAGAAAACTTCGGCATAAGACCGCGTCAAAATTAACCTTTCTAGCGGGAGGCTATATGGCCGAAGTGCTCGTTGTTGCATCGAAAATCAAGAAATACATCAAGGATAAGTCCGGGATGAATACCTCGGGAAATACCATGGAAGCCCTGACGGCCTTAGTGACCCGGGCACTGGACCAGGCCATCGAGAACGCCAAAAACGACGGCCGAAAGACCGTCATGGACCGGGATCTCCAAGGTCCTGCCACCTAAAAAGACCTTTAAATTCGTAGTCTTTTGTCTTAATCCTAGCTGTCTCTCCAGGAGGAGTGAATGTATCCTGTTGCCGTTGGATTGCTCTTGATCGTGGGCATGGCCTTTTTTTCCTACACCATCAACAACCGCATCGGCTTGCTCAAGATGGCGAAGGGGAAGGCTTGGCGCTTCGAAAAGATCCCCGAACGGGTGGTGGCCCTCTTCACCTATGCCATCGGCCAAAAGCGCATGATGCAGATCAAGACCGACTTTTGGCCCGGTCTCTGGCACGCCTTCATCTTCTGGGGCTTCTGCGTCCTCTCGATTCGGACCGTCACTCTCTTCGGCCAGGGTTTCGATCCCCAGTTTCACCTCCCCGGCTTCGACGGCGCCCTCGGCAAGTTCTACAATCTCAATAAGGACATCTTCACCGTCTTGGTTTTCTCGGGTTGCGTCTTCTTCCTGATCCGGCGCTGGTTCATCATTCCCGAGCGGATTTCGATCTCCAACGAAGGCTGGTTCATCTTGCTCACCATCATGGGCTTGATGGTCACCGAGTGGTTCTACGACGGCGGACAAATGGCGCTGGGCCACCATGGCACCGATCCGATTTGGGCGCCGGTCGGCACCCTCTTCTCCAAGATCATTGCCGGATTAGGCTGGCAGCCCTCGACAACCCATGCGGTCAGCATCAGCTCTTACTTCCTCCACCTCGCCTTGATCCTGGGCTTCTTGAACTTCCTGCCCTACGGCAAGCATTTTCACATCATCACCTCGCTGCCCAACGTGTTCATGCGCAACCTGAGGCCTTACGGCGCGCTGACCCCGATCAACTTAGAGGATGAGAACCTCACCACCTTCGGCATCGACAAGATCAACGAGTTCAGCTGGAAGGACGTGATGGACATGTATACCTGCACCGAGTGCGGGCGCTGCACCTCCCATTGTCCGGCCTACAACACCAATAAGCCGCTTAATCCGAAGCAGCTACTCATGGAATTGAAGGAATTCGCGGTCCACCACTCTCAGGATCTGCTGGAAGGCAGCGAGGAGCAGAAGCAGGCCGTCTTAGGCAAATCGCTGGTCCCCGACGTCATCGATCCGGAAATTCTCTGGAGCTGCACCACCTGCCGGGCCTGCGAAGAGGCCTGCCCGGTCTTCATCGAATACGTCCAGAAGATCGTCGACATGCGCCGACATTTGGTTTTGATGCGCGGCGAATTCCCGGCCGAAGCTCAGGCGACCCTGCGCAATATCGAGAACAACAGCAACCCTTGGGGCATCGGCTTCGACGAGCGGGCCAATTGGGCCAAAGGCATGAACGTCCCCTCGCTGGCCGAAAAGCCCGAAGTCGATGTGCTCTATTGGGTCGGCTGCGCCGGCTCCTTCGACGACCGGAATAAAAAGGTCAGCACCGCCGTGGTCAAGATCCTCCAAGAAGCCAAGATCGACTTCGCCATCCTCGGCCCCGAGGAAGGCTGCACCGGCGACCCGGCTCGCCGCATCGGCAACGAGTATCTGTTCCAAACCCTGGCCAAGCAGAACATCGAGACGATGGGCAAATACAAGTTCAAGACCGTCTTGGCCCAGTGTCCGCACTGCTTCAACACGATTAAGAACGAGTACCCCCAGTTTGGCGGTAACTTCGAGGTCGTCCATCACACCGACTTCATCAATCGGCTGATCGAACAGGGCAAGATCAAGCCGATCAAGAACCTCGACGAAAAGGTCACCTATCACGATTCCTGCTATCTCGGCCGTTACAACAAGATCTATGAAGAGCCCCGTGACATCCTGAAGGCCATCCCCGGCGTCGAATATCAGGACGTCGAAATCTCCAAGAACATCGGCCGCTGCTGCGGCGCCGGCGGCGGACGGATGTGGATGGAAGAGCACCTCGGCGAGCGCGTCAACCATAAGCGGCTCGACGACTTGATGACGGTGAATCCTCAGACGGTGGCTTCGGCATGCCCCTTCTGTATGACGATGCTTACCGACGCGGCTCGGGATAAGCACATCGAAGTCAAAACCAAGGACATCGCCGAAATCGTCGCGGAATCTCTCAATTGAGCGAAAACACATCTCCAGCGGTAGACTGGGGCGCATATAGTGGGACGGCTCTCTGGTGTCTGTCGCTGGGGCTGGCGTCCTTGTTTTGCCCCTTGCTGGGAATTTGCGGCTTCGTCGCGGTGGGATTGGGCCTTCTCGAGCTCCAAAACATCAAAAAGGGCTTTAGCTCGCCGAGTAATCGGAACTTCGCCTGGATCGGTCTGGTTTGCGGCTCGATCGGCGGCCTCTTCGCCATCGTCGCGACCTGCTACCTACTCTTCGAGGGAGCCCGCGAGGTTCGGCAATTCCTCATCGACGCCTCGCACAGCAAGTGGTTCTAGGTGAAGCTCTCGAGGATCTTCTTCCGCAATGAGGTTTCCATCTCGGCCAAGCTGGGAGCCTTCCCCAAAGCCGCGCGCATCGAAGTCATCTCGCAGTCCTGAATCCCGCAAGGAACGATCACGCCGAAATCCTCGAGCTGCGGATCGACGTTAACCGCGACGCCATGCATGCTAACGCCGCGGTCCACCGAAAACCCCACCGACGCGATCTTGGCCTGGCCGACCCAAACTCCAGGGCAACCTTCGCGGGTGGCGGCGGAAATTCCGAACTCCGCCAGGCTGCCGATGACCGCCTCTTCGACCCGGCGGACAAATTGGGGGATGCCGAGCTTGCGCGGAGTGAGGGACACGATGAAGTAGGCGACCAATTGGCCCGGCCCGTGATAGGTGAGCCGCCCTCCCCGCCCGGCATCGGCGACGTCGAAGCCCTGATTTTGCAGCTCGGCCGGGCTGATCCGAAAATCCTCCTCCGCCGGTCGCCGTCCTCGGGTGATGACTCGAGGATGCTCGACGAAGAGCACCCGATCGCCGATCTCGCCGGCTTGGCGCCGGCGGCGCAGCTCGAGCTGCAACTCCAGGACCTCGACGAAGGGCCGTCGACCGAGGCTTTCAAATTGGATCGAGGATTTTTTGGCCATTCAAAACACCAGCTCTTCAATCACGTTAGTATGGCCCTTCCATTCCTTCAAGCTTCCGTGAGGGACCTTTTTATCGTCATAGTCGATCTGAACGAAAGTCAGGCGCAGGAAGCGCCCGAGGCTGCCGACTTCGAGACTGATCTTTTCGTTCCAGGTGCCGGTGTTGAAGTACTCCTTGCCCGGCTTGAAACGCATGTAGAGGTGCTGGTGAGTGTGGCCGAAGACCACGATTCGATTTTCTTCGCGGCCCATCAGTATCCGCTCGGCCTCCTTGTGCAAGCGGGGATGGACCGTCGTCTGGCGCAAAATACCTAGGATCTGGCGCCAGGTGAGCTTGCGGGCCGGATTGGGCGTGATCAAAAACTTAATGAACCAATAGGCCACCTTGAGGGCGCTGCGGATCGCGAACCAAGTATCGTGGAGCAGGGCCCAGCGTTTATACATCGAAAAGGGATGGACCTTGTCGATATAGGGCCGCTCCTTCTTCAATTCGTTCAAGTAGTGGATGACGAAGAAGCTGCCGAAAGGCAGGTTGATGATCGGCTCGGGCAGGCCCTCGCTCAGGAAATAACGCTCGCGGTCGTAGCGGTTGTCGGCCTGGTACTGGTTGCCGTGCTCGACGTGGACCCCGTCGAACTCGTAGGCTTCCATCACGAATTGGACCGCGCCGCCGAGACGAAGCTTGATGGCTTCGCGCACCCCCTCCCAAAGCAGGCCCGGATCATGATTGCCCAAGACGAAGGTCACCGAGTGGTGGGGCAAACGCGAAAAATCGGCCAGCTTGTCGAAGAGCGCCGGATGACCCTTGAGGATGCTCATCGTCTTATGGAGGGCGTCGGACTCGGTAATGACGTCGCTGAAGTGATTCCGGTAGTCGATCTGAAGAAGATTAAAGAAGTCGCCGTTGAGGATGAGCTCGATCTCGGCCCGATGATGACTGCCGGTCATGTAGTGGTCGAGGAACTCGACGAATTGGCGGTCGGCGGTAAAGTCCTCGAGGAGGTTGGGCGAGCCGTCGGGCAGATGCCGGCCTTTACCGAGATGAAAGTCACTGACGACCAGCTTCAGTTTTTTCAGGGGAAAGAGCTGCACGTTTTCCCTCACGGTAAATCCCCCACCCCACTCTAGTGTAATGGATTCCGGAGGCGACTGTCATGAGGGCAGCGGCATAGATGACCCAGGTCAATAGCCGGGCTAAGCCAGGCTCCCAGGCCATCAGCGAGGCCGGCTGTTCGGAGCGCAGGAAGGTCAGAAAGAAGGCCAGGAAGATCGTTTGGAGCTGGAAAAAGGTCGTCAACTTGCTCAAACGGGAGGGTTTGAAGGTAATGGGGATATGGGAAAACTTGATGACGGCAAGCCCGCCGATGATCCACAAGTCCCTAAATATGACCAAAACCGCCAGCCAAACCGGCACTAAGTCCCGCATCGCCAGGACAATGAAGGTGACGAACATCAAGAGCTTGTCGGCGGCCGGATCGAGGGCCGCTCCTAGGTTGGTCTTGAGCTGGAGGCGACGAGCCAGGTAGCCGTCGACGACGTCGGTCAGGCCGGTGACCACGAAAACGGCTAACGCGATGCGGTATTCCCCGGCCAAGAAGTAGTAGGTGAAAACCGGAACCAGGAGGATCCGCAGCAGCGTCAGGGAATTAGGCAGATTAAAGAGAGCCATGGATTCCGATTTAACCCTGGCTCCGAGCCCAAGGTCTACCGCCTGTTATGAGGGCCTTGGCGGGGGCAAGTCAAAGCAATAATGGCCTTGACAGTCCAAGGGCTTCTGTTACCTTTCGCCAAATTTTTCTGTTCCTACCGTTCCTGTAAGGAGGATCCCTAATATGATGAAACGCTTAACACTAGCTACCGCCGCGATTTTGGCGGTGGGCGTCGCTTTCGGCTTTTCCCAATCGGTCGAGGCGAAGAAGAAGGAATACCCGGCCTGCAGCCAGCAACCCACGGTGGCTGTCGACCAATTCCGTCTCGAAAACATTTACATCGGTTGGGATGAGTTTGCCGGCAGCGCCCGCGACGTCGCCGTCAACGAGCTGACCAATTCCGGCTGCTTCCGGGTGGTCGAGCGTGGCGGAGCCGGAGTCGGTGCCGGTTACGATCGCGAGCAGTTCCTTCAGGCTACCGGCCAAGCCCGGCCCGGCCAGAAGAAGGCCAAGGGCGGCAACGTCACTTTGGCCTCCCGCATCGTCCAATTCGCCTTGACCGGCGTCTCCAAGGACAACGTCGGCGGCAGCTTCGGCGGCCTCGGCGTCGGCGGCGGCAAGTTCGGCCTCGGCGCGGTGTCTCCCAAGTCCTCCAACATGCGGATGACCTGCCGGATCTACGATTCCTCGACCAGCGAAGTCTTGGCTTCGACCGAGGTTTCGAAGAACAAGGTCGACATCGGCTTGCTCGGCGCCGGCGGCGGCAGTGGCCTCGGCTTCGGCGGCGATTTCTGGTACAAGAATCCCGTTGGCAAGGTCGTGGCCGAGATGATTCACGACTGCTCGGTCCAATTGGCCGAACGCACTCAGAACATGAGTTTCAATTAATCGTTGATTGATGAAATGAATTGAAACCCCGTCTGGAAACAGGCGGGGTTTTTTATTTCTTAAGAGGCCCTGACAGTTTTCATCCGAATCGCCCGCTCCTTGCGGAGCCGTCCGACGTCGTCGGGGCTCAAGGCGACCTGCATCCAGACTCCGTCCTCGCCGTCCTTGCGATCGTGGACCTCACCGACGCGGTAGAGCCAATCCAGCCGGTCGCCCAGCTCGTAGGGAACCTTGACTTGAACGGTCTTGAAATTCTCATGCAAGCGCTCCTCGATCCGATGGAGCAACTCCGGAACGCCCTTCCCGCTTCGGGCCGAAATCCGCGCCCCATGGCCATTGGCGGCCGAGGCGCCGAGCAGGTCGATCTTGTTGTAGACCTCGATGGTCGGCTTGTCGTGGAGTCCCAGGTCCTGGAGAACGGCTTCGACACATTCCTTCTGTTGGGGCCAAGTCGGATAGCTGACGTCGATGACGTGGAGCAGCAAATCGGCGCCCCGAACCTCTTCGAAAGTCGCCTTGAAGGCGTCGACCAATTGGTGGGGCAGCTTGCGGATGAATCCGACGGTGTCGGAGAGCAGGACCTCCCGGCCCGAGGGCAAAGAGAGACGGCTGACCTTGGGGTCGAGAGTCGCGAAAAGCTTGTCTTCGACCAAGACCCCGGCATCGGTGAGGTAGTTCATCAAGGTCGATTTTCCAGCGTTAGTGTATCCGACCATTGCCACGGTCGGGATCGGGACGCCGGCCCGTTTTTGACGGTGCAGTTGGCGCGAAACCTCGACCCTCTCGAGCTGTCCCTTGATCCGAGAAATCCGTTCTCGGATTCGCCGGCGGTCGACTTCCAACTGAGTTTCACCGGGACCCCGGGTGCCGATGCCGCCGCCGAGGCGACCGAAGTGGGCCCACTGGCCGACCAGCCGGGGCATGAGGTACATGCACTGGGCGAGTTCGACCTGGAGCTTGCCCTCCTTGGAATGGGCATGCTGGGCGAAAATGT
>JBIOXX010000051.1:0-12462 GCA_044869875.1 bacterium
CATCTTGGGCGTCGACCTCCTGGCTTCGGGAAGCTGGTTCTATCATTTCGAATTGCCTAAGCACTTCGACCAAGCGACCGGCCTCTCACCGAGACTGGCTTATGCCTTGGAGCAACCAGCACAACTGGGGGCATCCTATCTCCAAGCTTTCCATGATTTCGGCTTGCAGTGGATTCGGCACTTCTTCGGCGTTCTCGGATGGCTGGACACTCCCCTGCCCTTCTACCTTCAATTTTACAGCGCCTTCATGCTTTTCCTGGTATGTCTCTACGATCATTGCCCGGGAATCTCCCTGAGCCTTCGCCAAAAAGCCATTTTAGCTCTTCCCTCGCTGACGGTGGTGTTCTTGGCCGGAGTGGCCTTGTACCTCAACTACAATCAGGCTGGCACCAAAGCCATCGAGGGAATCCAAGGCCGATACTTCATCCCGATCGCCCCCTTGGTCGGCGCGTTATTTTACAACCGAAGGCTGAAGCTCCACGATCCCCAAGGATTCATCCATTGGCTATTGCCGGTTTATTTCATCGTTAGTTTAGCGGGCAGCGCATGGCTGCTGCTACGGCGCTATTATTCGATCTAGTTCGAGGAACGTGACAAAGATTCGAGCCATCTTAATTTCCATCATCTTAGTCGCCGGAATCGCCAACGGGCTGAAGGCCTTGAATTGGGAATGGGAGCGCCGCTCCGATCCCGATTTGGTCGGGGAGCAGGAGCGGCGCCACTCCCCGATCCGGTTAGATTCCCAATTACCGGCCACGGTCAGCTACGCCGGAGATCCCGACGCCCTGGAACACGGCGATCGGGCCGGCTTCCGGCTGCTCCAATATACGGTGGCGCCGATCCTGGTCAGCGACCGGCTCGACCAAGAATGGCTGGTGTGGAGAGGTCCCGATCCGAAGGCCGGAGAGGAAGCTCTGCGCGGCTTCACGCTCTCGCGCAAGCTCGGGGACGGCCTCTATCTCTATCACCGAGGTGAGCCATGATCTCGGTCTTCCTAGTCTCCGGGCTGCTGCCCCTGCTCTTCGGCTGGCTTTGGCTGGGGCTTTTGGCCCGACCCCGCGACCTCCCGTCGCTGCTGCTCTTCCTCGGTTTGAGCTACGGAATCGGCCTCGGCCTCTTAAGCTCGGCTTTTTTCCCCTGGATGATGATCGCAGGACCGGCGGCCAAGGGCTTTACCCTCGTCGTTTTTGGGGCCGCGATCTTGGCGGTCCTCCTGCTCCGACGAAAGTACCGACCCGAGACGTGGACCGCGCTTCCGGATTCAAGCCCGAGCTCGGGTTTAGTAATCGCTTTGACGCTGGTCCTGCTGGCGATTGCGGCGGCGCTTTTTCTTTTCGAGATGAAACGCCAACCCCACGGCGGATACGACGCCTGGGCTTTTTGGAATATGCGGGCCCGCTTTTTGTTCCGGGCCGGCGACTCTTGGCCTCGGTCCTTCTCCTGGCGCACGACCCACAACAGCTATCCGCTTCTCCTCACCTCCAGCCAGGTTCTCGCCTGGAACACCTTGGGCCGGGAATCGCTGGCGGTCGCCAAATGGATCGCCGCCGGCTTCGCCGCTTCCACCCTTGCCGCGCTGACCGGCTCGCTGAGCCTACTCCGCGGAAAAAGCCGGGCCTGGCTGGGGGCCGGCCTCCTCCTCTGCCAGCCCTTCTTCGTCATCCATGCCGCCTCGCTCTATGCCGATGTGCCCCTGGGCTTCTACTTCCTCGCCACCTTCGTCCTCGTGGCGATCCATGACGATTGCCCCGGGCGAGGCCGCCTATGGCTGTTCTTGGCCGGGATGAGCGCCGGAATGGCGGCTTGGACCAAGAACGAAGGCGTGATTTTCGTCCTCGCTATCCTCGGAGCGAGAGTCCTGACCCGCTTGACCGGCCGGCGGCTTCGGGCCCTCTGGTGCGAGGGAATCCTTTTCGCCGCCGGCTTGTTTCCGTGGTTCGCGATGAATCTTTATTTTCGTCTGAGTCTTCCCGACAAGGCGCCGCCGATTCCCGGCGCCCTCGCCACCGCCGGCTTGAGCTTGTACCAACGAGTGACCGATCCGCTACGCCATTGGATCATCCTGAAAAGTTTCTTTCGCGAAATTTTATGGAGCCCGGCCTTCTCTTACTTAGGCCCGGGCATCCTTCTCTTGCTGTTCGCCGCCGCCTTCTGGCGACGCCAGCCGAGCTCCTGGTCTTGGCGCTGCTCGGTTTTTGCCCTGATCTTGTTGCTGCTCGGATACTATGGAGCCTATCTCCTGAGCTCCCATGACCTCGATTGGCAGCTTCGGTTTTCCCTCGACCGACTTTTGCTTCAAACTTGGCCGAGCATGGTTTTTCTAGCGCTGCTTAGAAATAATAGCGCACCACAGTCCGCCCAATCGAAATAGCCAAAGGCACCGCCGTAAATAGGAGCATCGCCAAAGGCAGCTTGGGCTCAAACTCCCGAGACCAAGCCCAGCGCCGATTCTGAAATATCAGAAAGCCAAGCGGGGCCAGGGCAAGGAAATAACGGCCTTGCAAGCCCTGAATGATGGTAATTCCCACCGGAGTCCAAGTGAGGAATTGGGAGAGGCAGATGACCAGGAAAAGGCCGATGGTCACCGCAGCAGCCAATAGCTTTTGCCAAAGGCGGATTTCAAATCGACCGCCGTCGCGCAAGGCGACAACGATGAGCCCCAGCGGAATGGCCACCAGAAGCCAGCTTGGAACCCCATACTCGGTCCAGCCGAATCGCCCGACGAAACCGCCGACGATGCCCAATCCGTAATCGAGGAAAGAATCGACGACGAACTTTAAGAAGAGAAAGGGATGTTGAAGGACGAAGTCCCTTTGGATCGCATAAGACATGAAGGTTTCAAAGCGCAGAGGCACGGTGGATCGAGCGTCGATATTCAAATAAAAAACTTGGAGCCCGATGGCTACCGCCGCCGAAAATGCGAAGAGGAGCGGCCATTTCTTGGCCGAAAATCTTCGGAGCGGAATGATCGGGAAAGCCGCCGCTAGCAGGACATAGGCCGGCTTGGAAGCTACCAGCGACAGCACCAGAACCGAAAATATCGCCCATGACCTCAGACCGACTTTCTCTTCAGCGCCGAAGGCCAGCTTAAAAAGATAAGCGCTGAATAAAAAGCAAAGGGCGTTGTTGAGCCCGTCGGCCGAGACCCCGGCACCGAGATAAACCGAGGAAGGCAATAAGGCCAAGCCGAGGAAGAGCCAGCGAAAGACCGGGGTGATTCGCAGCGCCGCATACATCACCCCGATCCATAGAAGCAGGTGAAGCAAACGTCCCAGGTAATGGGTCGCCAAGGGGCGAATCTCCAGGGCGTCTCCGATCGCGGCGGCGATCCCGCTGCCGAGGTAAGGCAGCGGGGGATACCTCGCGGTCGTCGAAAAGCTCAGGAAGGCTCGATCGTTTTTCACCAACGGAACTTCCCAAGCCCGTTTCAATTCTTCCAAACTGGTTTTACGCTCGGCGTGAAATCCGAGGCGCTCGAAGGGCTTCCGCAAGGCCGGCAAGCTTTTCGGCAGCTCACCGCCGAGCAAAACCCCTCGGCGCTCCGGCCAGACCTGTCCCTGGCCGAGCTGATAGGCCCGGTAAAAGTGTGCTTCCTCATCCATCACTTGGAAGGGCGGGATGGTGACGATGAAGGCGAGGCCGAAGATCAGGGCTAAGAGCCAAAATAGATTCTCGGCTTTGCTGAAAAACCCCAGCATCCCGAGGTGTTATTGTGATTCGAGCGCCATTGCAACGAAATTGCCCCCCTGGCCGAGACCGGCTTTGACAATAAAACCTTTTGTGTATAAGCCTTTAGCGATTCAGAAAGAGAGGG
Source organism: bacterium (assembly GCA_044869875.1). GTDB lineage: Bacteria > UBA10199 > UBA10199 > DSSB01 > DSSB01 > DATEDP01. The sequence goes on from JBIOXX010000051.1 coordinate 3,815, forward strand.
CAGGCCTTGGAAACCGAATACCGCCTCAATGCTCCGAAGGTCATCAGCGAGACCATCGACGGCGAAACGATCATCATTAATCTCGAGTCCGGCAATTATTTCAGCTTGAACGCCTCCGGCGGCGACCTTTGGCAGGAGTTGGCCCGCAACGCTCCCCGGACCGCCATTCTTCAAAGCCTTTGCCAGCGCTACGGCCTAAACACCGACGAAGCCAAAGTCGATATCGAAGATTTCTTCGCCCGGCTCTTGCAAGAAAACTTGATCGTCGACCGGCCGGCCGCCTCCCCGGCCAAGGAGCTGCCGAGCCAAATCTCGGGCGATGCCCGGCCCTATGAAAAGCCGGCTCTGCTCAAATACGAAGACATGCAGGACTTGCTGCTCTTGGATCCGATCCACGACGTCGACGAGGCCGGATGGCCGCTGACCAAGCAAAATGCATCATGAAGCTTCACTGAACCCCGTCGCTTATTTCGAGCAAGTCGAAGCCCTATTCGAGCTGGCCGCTTCGCGGGCCGGCGAATTCCAACGCCTCTTCCGGATCGGCGGCAAAATCCTCCAGCTCCGAGTCGCTGGCGAGCCGCTGGCTGCCAAAATCTTCCCGGCCCTCTCGCACCTTGAAGTCGAACCTGGCGCCACCGCCGACTTCAGCTTCCTAGCCTGGGACTCCTCTCGGAGCGGAGTGAAGATGCTGCCGCCGCCTTGGTCCTTCGATTACTACCGGGGCAAGGGCGAAATCCCCGAGTTCAGCGATGACGAAGTTTGGACCGCCTACCAGCATGGCCCCGACGCCCTCAACCTTTGGCATCGCCGGCTTCGCCGCGGTATCTTTTGGATCCGAGAAGCCGAGGCCCTGCCTTATTACGAATGTGGAGCCCCGCTGCGCTATCTTTTTCAAGCCTGGGCCTTGCAGAACGGCTGCCAATTGGCTCACGGCGCCGCCATCGGCGATTCCGGCGGCGGCCTCTTGATCACCGGCAAGGGCGGATTGGGGAAGTCGACAACCGCGGCTAGCGCCCTCTTCTCCTCGCTGCTCTTCGCCGGAGACGATTACATCTTGCTCGACGCCGAAGAGGCTCGAGCCCACAGCCTTTATGCAACCGCCAAGCTCAACGCCGATTCGCTGGATTGGCTGCCCGATTTGAAACCTTCGGTCTTCAATCCCGATCGCGACCCCGGGGAGAAGGCTCTGCTTCGGCTTTGGCCCCGCTTCGCCGACCGCCTCACTCCCTCGCTGCCGCTCAAGGCCCTGGTCATCCCTTGGGTCTCCGAGGAAAAAGGCGGCGGCCGCTTCGAGCCGATCTCGCCGATCCAGGCCCTGCAGGCACTGGCGCCGAGCACCTTGGTTCAGCTTCCCGGATCGGGAGTCGAAATATTTCCCCGGCTCGCCGGCTTGACGAAACGGCTTCCGGCTTACCGCTTTCATCTGGGCCGGGAAACAGCCAAAATCCCGGAGGTCATCCAAGAGCAGCTTGCCAAGCTCGGATAAATTTATGACCGCTTGTCCGCCGAAGAAAATACTTGCCGTGACCGATTACGTCCTCACGCCGCTTCACGAAGGCGGTGCCTTGAGGCTTTACGGCATCTTGCGCGAGCTGCAAGGACTCGGGCATCGAGTGACTTTCTTGCCGAGAACCGATCATTTCCCGCATCAAGAAGGAAGTCTCGAAGAGGCCACCGCTTACTTAAGAAACCAGGACATCGAAGTTCCCGGAAAATCCAAACCCCAAGCCCTGCGCGAGCACCTCGAGCGCGAAGGAACGAAATACGACGCCGTGCTCTTGAGCGGGGCCTACGCCGCTCAATACTGTTTCCAATCGGTGCGCCGTTTGGCGCCTCAGGCCACCTTGATCTACGACACCGTCGATTTGCATCATCGCCGGCTATTTCGGGAGGCCAAGCTGTCGGGCAGCCTATTTCACCTTCGCCAAGCCTTGGCGATGAAGAAGAGCGAATTGCTCTGCGCCGCCTCGGCCGACCTCACCTTGACGGTCACCGAAGAGGAAAAAGATTACCTCGGCCGGGAATGCCCCGAGGCCCGAATCTTCCTGCTCTCCAATGTTCATGAGGTCATCCGCCGCGGCGAGGCGACCCCGCCGGGGATCGACCTGCTATTTTTAGGCGCCTTCCATCACACGCCCAACTTGGATGCGATCTTTTATTTCCTGGATGAGATCTTTCCTCGAATCGAGGCCCGGCTTCCCGAGCTCCGACTCCAAGTGGTCGGCAGCAATCCGCCGGACAAGCTCCTGGACCGGGCCACGCCGAAGATTCTTGTCCGGGGCTTCGTCGCCGATCTCGGCGAAGCGATGCGCCAATGTCGGCTCTCGGTGGCGCCCCTTCGATTCGGAGCCGGGGTGAAGGGAAAAATTCTCGCCAGCATGGGATACGGCCTGCCGGTCGTCGCCACTTCGATGGCGGCCGAAGGAATGGAGCTGAAGCCCGAGCAGAACGTCTTGCTTGCCGACAGCCCCGAGAATTTCGCCCTTCAAGTGGAACGGCTTTACCGGGACGAGATTCTTTGGAAGCGGGTCTCGGAAGCCGGCCAGGCCTGGGTCGACCAAAAATATTCTCCGGCCGCCACCCGGCATCGGCTCGACTTGATGCTCGGCGAATGTCAAACCTTGAGAAAGGCCCGATCATGAGCCAGTCCGACCTGGTTAGCGCGATCGTCCCGCTATTCAACGGCGAAGCCTACTTGCGGGAAACCTTGGACAGTATTTTGGCCCAGAGCTATGGCCGGGTGGAGCTGCTGGTGATCGACGACGGCTCCAGCGACGGCGGGCCTGAAATCGCGCAAACTTATCCCGGCCTCCGCTACTTCCGCCAAGAGCGCGGCGGCGTGGCGGCGGCACGGAACCGAGGCGTTGCCGAGGCCAAAGGGCATTTCATCGCCCTGCTCGACCAGGACGACCTTTGGCTGCCCGAGAAGCTGGCCATCCAAGTCGACTATCTTCGCCGGCATCCCGGGCAAGGTTACGTGATGGCCCACGAGCGGCTGTTCTTCGAGCCCAACAGTCCCAAGCCGCTATGGATCAAGGAGGAGCTCATCGATCAGCCTCATCCGGCTTTCAACCTCGGGGCCACCCTGATCGATCGCGAATTTTTCGATAAAGTCGGTTTTTTCAATCCGGCCTTCCGCTACGCCAGCGATTCGGACTGGTTTTTTCGGGCCCAGGATTTGGCTCCCCGATTTTTTTTGCCCGAGGTTCTGCTCTTGAAGCGAGGCCATCAAAACAACGAGTCCCATCACAACCAAGCCATGCAAACCGAAATGTTGAAAATCATGCTCCAAAGGACCAAGCGGATCGGGAAACCCGGCAGCGTCCCTCGGGAGGATGAATGAGACCGAAAATCAGCGTCATTGTTCCGGTTTACAACTGCGAGCCTTTCTTGGCCGAAGCTCTCGAGAGCCTGTTCGCGCAAAAAATCCCGATCGAGATTGTCGTCGTCGACGATGGTTCCACCGACCGGAGCTTGGCGGTGGCGAAGTCCTTTCCTTCGGTCCGCTGCCTTTCCCAAGCCAATTTGGGTCCGGCCGCTGCCCGGAACGCCGGACTCCAGGCAGCCAGCGGGGCGATCTTCGCCTTTCTCGATGGAGACGACGCTTGGTCTCCCGACCATTTGGAAGCGCTGTTGCCCCGTCTCGAAGCCGAAACTTACGACTTGGCCTACGGCCACATTCAAAAAGTCGGCCCCGCTCTCAGGAAAGCCGATCGATCTCCCGACCTCCTCGGGACTCCGGTCTCCGACTTCGGCTTCGGCAGCGCCCTGATTCGAGCCGAGGCCTTCCACCGAGTGGGCTGGCTGAATCCCAACTACCGCCGAGGCGAAGATACCGAATGGTTCATGCGGGCCCGGGAAAAGAAGCTCCGGATCCATTTCAGCGACCGGACCACGCTTTATTATCGGCAGCACGACGCCAACACTTCCCGGGATCGAGCGCCGGTCGCCAATTTAACCCTGCGAATCGTCAAGGAATCCCTGGATCGCCGCCGTCGCGGCGAAGCCCCGGCCGAGCTGGGTGCGGTGGACCGTGAAAAGTCGCGATCCTCTTGACGGTCGAGACCCGGCCTTCTAGTATCGCCGCCGAATGCCAGATCAACCGCAATTAAGCGTCGTCATCCCCGCTTATAACGCTGAAAAGTACTTGGGAGCTGCGATCAATAGCGTTTTGGCTCAAGGCCATCCTTCGACCGAGATCGTGGTGGTCAACGACGGTTCCAGCGACCGAACTCGCGAAGTGGCCCAAAGCTACGGCAGCCAAGTCCATTGCCTAAGTCAGGATCACGCCGGGGCCGCCGCAGCCCGAAACCGGGGAGTTGATGCAGCCCGCGGCGCCTATCTGGCCTTTTTGGACGCCGACGATTTATGGCTCAAGGGCAAGCTTGAGCTTCAATGGAAGGCTTTACAGTCCACCGATGGAATGATCTTCGGCCACATCGAGCAATTTCTCTCGCCCGACGTTCCCAGCGACGTGTTGGCGAAATACCGCTGCGACACCGCCCCGGCCCCGGGCCGCGTCGCCGGCACCCTGCTGCTGCGCAAGCAGCATTTTCTCGATGCCGGCTTGTTCAAGGATTGGCGGACCGGGGAATTCATCGAATGGTACGACCGGGCCCGCCAAAAGAGCTTCGGCGAGGTCATGCTGCCCGAAACCTTGCTTCGTCGCAGAATCCATGGCGAAAATACGACGCTTCGCGAAAGCAATATTGGCGGCGACTACTTGCGAGTCGTGAAATCCATCTTGGACCGAAAAAGACGATGAAGAACCCGTTCAAATCCCAAATCGACGGCTGCTTTCCGACTCCCGGCCAAGAATCGCTGCTCCGGGCCTGCGTCTTCCAAGGTCAAGCCGCGACCGACGCCTATCGGGAATGGCGGAATCAAGTCGACTTCGAACACCTGGATTACGGAAGCTTCCGCCTCCTGGCCCTCCTTTTCACCAAGATCCGGCCCGACCTCGAGGATCCCATCGTTCCCCGGCTCAAGGGGATCTACCGCTATAGTTGGGTGAAGAATCGGCGGGCGCTTCACAATCTGTCCAAACTGCTGGCGAAGCTGGGTGCCGCCGGAATCCGCTCGATGCTGATCAAGGGCGCTTCGCTGGCAATCGACGTCTATCAAGACTACGGCGTCCGCTACATGGACGACTGCGACATCCTCGTTCCCTGGGATCGGGCCGAGGACGCCATCGAAATTCTGAGGTCTCAAGACTTCCAAGAAACTTGCGGCTCGGAAAAAGTATTCAAGCCCTACGGCCATGGCTGCAATTTCCTCGGACCGCAAGGCTTGGGCGTCGACCTTCATTGGCATCTCCTGCCCCATTGCTGCAACGACGAGGACAATGCCGATTTTTGGAAACATGCCCGGCCCTACCAGCTCGAGGGAGTCTCCACCCACCTGCCCGATCCGGCCGACGAGCTGCTCTCGACCTGCGTCAATGGAATGCGCTGGAGCGGAGTCTCGACGATCCGGTGGGTGGCCGACGCCATGCTGCTGATTCGACGCCATGGCGCCGATTTGAACTGGGAAAGATTGGCGGCTCAAGCCGAGCGCCTCCGCCTCACCCTCTACCTCGGGGGGACGCTGGATTATTTGGCCCGAGCCTTCGATGCGCCGATCCCCCCAAGCATCCTCGAGCGGATCAAGGGCCAAGCGGTGCCGAGTTGGCAGCACCGCGAGTACCGCTCGGATCGCCGGCCCCGCCGCTGGCTCGACGAGTTTCCGACCCTCTGGCACCGCTATCACCGCACCGCCATGGCTGAGCGTTACCGCCTGAAACCCATCGGCTTCCTGCGCTTCCTGCAGGATTACTGCGGATTGGAACGGCCTTGGGAAGTTCCCCTATTTTTGATGAAGCGTTTCCTTCCCCGGTTCCGGAAAAACATGGCCTTGGCCGACTCATGAGTGTTTAAAAATGGAAAGCGTCAGCGTCATCCTCTCGGTTCGCAACGGCGAGAAATACCTCGGCGAAGCCCTGGGTAGCGCCTTGAGCCAAACTTATCCCATCGCCGAAATTCTGGTGGTCGACGGCGGATCCACCGACCGCAGCGCCGAAATCGCGAGATCCTTTCCCAAGGTCCGGCTCCTGGCCCAGGAAGGCAGCGGAATCCCCGCCGCCAACAACCAGGGCATCCGGGCGGCGACCGGCGATTGGGTCGCTTTCCTCGAATCCGACGACCGCTGGCTGCCCCAAAAGCTCGAAAAGCAAATGCTTGGCTTCGAGCAAAGCATGGGGCCGGCTTACTCGGTCACCCGTTTTCGTTTTTTTCGGGAACCTGGCTCCATGACGCCCTCCTGCTTCAAAAGCTCCTTGTTCGAGGGTGATCACGTCGGCCGCATCATGAGCACCTTGGTCGCGAAGAAATCGCTGTTCGAGGAGGTTGGCTACTTCGATACCAACTACCATAGCGCCGGCGACGTCGACTGGTTTGCGCGAGCCAAAGACCTTCATGGCCAACCTCATTTGGTCGAGGAGTGCCTAATGGAGAAAAGAATTCACGAAAGTAATTTTTCCAATTTGGCCTTGATCAACAATCGGGAGATGCTCCGGGCCCTGAAAAATTCGGTGGAGCGCCGGCGCCAAGGCTGAATCAGGGGCAGAGGCCTTTTTCGAAAGCTTCTTCGAGGCTGGGCAGGTCTTGATCCTTCTTGGACACCAGCTCCGGACTGAAGGGCCAGGCGATGGCCAAAGCCGGGTCGGACCAACGGATGCCGCGGTCGTCGGCCGGATCGTAAAGCCGGGAGCACTTGTAAAGCACTCCGGCCGTCTCACTGAGAACCAAGAATCCGTGGGCGAATCCTTCGGGGACGAAGAGTTGGCGTTTACTCTCCCCGCTCAGCTTCACCCCAACCCATTTTTTGAAATTCGGCGAGCTCGGCCGGAGGTCGACCGCGACGTCGAAGATTTCGCCGGAAAGGGCCGTCACCAGCTTGGCCTGGGGGCAATTCAATTGGTAGTGGAGCCCGCGCAAGGAGCCGCGGCGCGAAAACGAAAAGTTATCCTGGACGAAATCGACTTCGATCCCCCCAGCCCGGTACTTCTCACGGTGGTATACTTCGGAAAAATGGCCCCTTTCATCGGGCCAAAGGTCGGGCTCGACCAGAATCACCTCGGGCAATTCGGTGGGCGTGAATTTAATCGCCATGCCGCGGCCCGTCCTCGGCCAAGATTTCCAAAAGATAGCGGCCGTAGCCGTTCTTGGAGAGACCTTGGGCCAAGCTCTTCAGGCCGGCGGCGTCGATGAAGCCCTGGCGGTAGGCGATCTCTTCGATGCAACTGACTCGCAGGCCTTGGCGCTCCTGAAGAATTTGGATGAAATTGGCGGCTTGCTGAAGCGAGTCGACGGTGCCGGTGTCGAGCCAGGCGTTGCCGCGGCCCAAGAGCTGGACCTTGAGCTGGCCTCGCTTCATGTATTCGAGGTTGACGTCGGTGATCTCGAGCTCGCCTCGATCCGAGGGCTTGAGCGCCCCGGCGATGTCGGAAGCTTGGCCGTCGTAAAAGTAGATCCCGGGCACGGCATAGCGCGACTTGGGTTGAGCCGGTTTTTCTTCGATGCTCAAAACCTTGCCATTGTCGTCGAATTCGACGACGCCGTAGCGCTCCGGATCGTTGACCGGATAACCGAAAATCATGCCGCCCTCTCGCAAGCTGCTGGCCTTCTGCAAAGTCTCGGGCAAGCCGTGGCCATGGAAAATGTTGTCACCGAGCACCAGGCAGACCGGTTCGCCGGCCAGGAATTCTCGGCCGATCAAAAAGGCCTCGGCAATGCCGCGGGGCCGGTCTTGCTCGGCGTAGGTGAATTTCAAGCCGAGCTGGCCGCCGTCCTCGAAAAGCCGGCGAAAAGAGGGCAGGTCCTGGGGCGTCGAGATGAGCAAGATTTCCCGAATTCCGGCCAGCATCAAAGCCGAGAGCGGATAGTAGATCATCGGCTTGTCATACACCGGCAAGAGCTGCTTGCTGACCGAACGGGTGATTGGATAGAGCCGGGTGGCCGAGCCTCCGGCTAAGATGATTCCCTTCATAAACCGTATTGCCTCCGCATCCATTCGCGATACTCGCCGCTTTGGACCCGGCGAACCCAATCGAGGTTGGCGAGATACCAACGAACCGTCTTGGCTAAGCCGGTCTCGAAACTTTCCTCGGGCTTCCAGCCCAATTCGCCGGCGAGCTTCGAGAAATCCATGGCGTAACGCCGGTCGTGACCCGGCCGGTCGCTGACGAAAGATTTCAGCTTGGCATGTTCGCCGATCTTGGCCGGCTTGAGCCGGTCGAGGATGGCGCAGAGCGAATCGACCACCTCGAGGTTGGAGCGCTCGGCATGGCCGCCGATATTGTAAGTCTCACCGCGACGGCCTCGCTCCATGATGGCCCAGATCGCCGCGGCGTGATCCCGGACGTAGAGCCAATCGCGGACGTTCTTGCCGTCGCCGTAGATCGGCAAGGGCTTTTCTTCCAGCGCGTTGGCGATCATCAGTGGAATCAGCTTTTCCGGAAATTGATAGGGACCGTAGTTATTGGAGCAGTTCGACAGAGTGACGGGCAGGCCATAGGTGTGGCCGTAGGCTCGGACCAAATGATCCGAGGCCGCCTTCGACGCTGAATAAGGGCTGTTGGGATGATAGGCGGTCGCCTCGGTGAAGAGCCC
>JBIOXX010000052.1:0-4667 GCA_044869875.1 bacterium
CCGACAAGGATGGGGTGCCCGACAAGCTGGTCCGGAACGGCCGCGACGTCGGCGTTGTCGTGCAAGGAACGCCTTTCAAAAAGAAGCTCGAGTACAACGTTGGCTTCTTCAACGGTAGCGGCACCAACAGCACCAATTTCAACAACAGCCTGCTCTACACCGGCCGCGCGGTTTGGAATATCCGTGGCGACGCCGGCTATGAGGAAGGCGACTTCGCCGACACCCAAAAGGTGGCGGCTTATTTCGGCGCCTCCGGCAACTACAACACCCGCGATCTGAGCGATGACAAGGTGACTCAGTTCGGCACCGAAGCTGGCATGAAGTACAAGGGCTTTGCCCTGCAAGGCGAGTTCTACTACCGCCATCTCAAGCCCGGCGACGTGTCGCTGGCGACCACCAATGACACCGGCTACTACGCCCAGGCCGGTTACTTCGTCATTCCCAAGCACCTTGAAACCGTGGTCCGGGCCTCCCAGATCTTTCTCGAAGGCCTGCAGAACGACAAGGCCGAATTCGAGGCCGGTTTGAACTATTACGTACTTGGCCAGCATATCAAGGTGCAGGGCGACTACGCCGTGCTGCCGAACAACACCAAGAACGGCGTTGAAACTTCGCAACGCTTCCGCTTGAAACTGCAGACGAAGTTCTAGTAGGGATCACCCTGGGTATGGGGGTTTCCTGGAGGAACCATGTCGAAACCCCAAGCGGTGGATTACAAAAAAGTCGGGCTGCTCTCGCTGGTCCTGGTGTTTTGGGCCGGCGTTTGCGCCAAGCAAATGGGTCAAACCAAGGCCCCTGAGGCCCTTGTCACCGCAACCGAGCCCGCCAGCCAAGCTTCCGCTTCCGGTCCCCAACTCATCCAAGAAAGCGTCGCCGCCACCCATTCTGCGATGTCGACCGAAAACGCCGGGCCGGTGAAGAACGTCATCTTAATGATCGGCGACGGCATGGGCGTCCAGCAGGTCGGCCAAGCGGTGATGTACCGCCAACTGCGCAAGGCCGGGGACCCCGAGCTGGCCATGGAAAAGATGATGAAGGGCCAGCCTAGCGGCTTGACCCGCACCACCAGCTACGGCGACATCGTCACCGACTCGGCGGCCGCCGCCACGGCCATCGCTTGCGGGATGAAGGTCTTGAACGAGACCGTCGGCCTCGATCCCAACGGCTATCCCTGCGAAACCATCCTCGAAAAAGCCGAGAAGATGGGCAAGGCCACCGGCCTGGTCTCGACCACCCGCATCACTCATGCCACGCCGGCCAGCTTCGCCGGTCACCAAGTCTTTCGCGACATGGAGAACGAGCTGGCCGAAGACATGGTCGAGCGCCACGACATCGACGTCATGCTCAGCGGCGGCATCGCCAATTTCATCCCCCAATACCGCGACGAGGTGAAAAAGGAGCCGATGAAAGCCCTCGACCTCGAGGAATGCGTCGGCCTCAAGCCCGAGATCGACGGCAAGAGCAAGCGCGAGGACCAGAAAAATCTCATCGCCGCCGCCAAGAGCAAGGGCATGACCTTCGTCTGCCGCGCCGAGCAGCTCGACCGGATCAGCCTGGCTCCGGACACCAAGGTCTTGGGCCTGTTCAGTGCTTCGGTCATGCCGATGATCCAAGAGCGTCGATCCATCGCCTCCTTGCCTTCGCTGGCTCAGATGACCAAGGCCTCCCTGGACTTGCTGGATCGCAAGCCCAAAGGCTTTTTCTTGATGGTCGAAGGCGGTTTGATCGACTACGCCGGCCATGACAACGACGCCGGAACCATGCTCCAGGAGACCCTCGATTTCGACGAGGCCATCCAAGTCGCGATGGACTATGTCGATCGCCATCCCGACACCCTGCTCATCGTCACCGCCGACCACGAGACCGGGGGCTTCGGCTTTTCCTACGGCAAGAAGATCGAGTTCGAGCTGGCTCTGCCTTCGGGCCTGGCTTATCACAAGCCCTACGACTTCGCGGCCTTCACCAAGTACGATTACCTGATCAAGCAGAAGAAATCCTTCCGGGCCATCCTCGACCCAATCACCAAAAAACTTTATTCCAAGGACGGCGAAGCTTACGGCATGGACGCCGCGGTGAAGGACTTGCTGGCGATCGTCAAGAAGGAGACGGCCTATTCGCTTTCGGAGGAGGAGGCCCATCGCATCCTCGAGCGCAAGCCCGGAGCCAAGGACGCCTCGCCCGACGATTTTTCCGAGTTCTACGTTCATTCCTCGATCCACCCCGACATCATGGGCCGTGAGGTCTCGGACCAGAACCATGCCGTCTGGGCCAGCGGGACCCATACCGCCACGCCGGTCTTGACCATGGCCCGAGGCCCTTCGCGTTATGCCGACCGGGTCAAGGGTTTCATCGACAACACCGACATCTATAAGATCATCGAGGATGCCTTCAACAACCGGTAGGTTTGACCCCCTTCCGGGCCCTGTGCTAGAGCCAGGAAGATGGCGCTTTCCTTCAAAGAATTCAAAAGACTGGCTTCACGGGGCAATCTCATCCCGCTCACCGAGACCTTGAATGCCGACACCGAGACGCCGGTTTCGGCCTTTCTCAAGATGACCGAGGGGCCGCACCGATTTCTCTTCGAATCGATCGAGGGCGGGCAGCGCTGGGGCCGTTACTCCTTCCTCGGCTCCGAACCCGGGCTGATCCTGCGTTCGCGGGGCGATCTCATCGAAATCCGGCGTGGCAAGCGGGTCGACCGGCTTCAGGGCAACCCGCTGGATGTCATCCGCGAAACCTTGAAGGGTTACCATCCGGTGGACGGCGAGGATCTGCCGCGCTTGGTGGGCGGTTTCGTGGGCTATCTCGGCTACGACATGGTTCGTTTCATGGAAAAACTGCCCGACCGGAAGAAGAAAGGTCTGCCGCTCGACGATTGCCGGCTCATGCTCCAGGATTCGCTGGTGGCTTTCGACAACCTTCGTCACGAGGTGAAGCTGGTGGCCATGGCCCACTTGGATGGGAAGGTGACCGAAAAGCAGGCCTATGAGAAGGCGCTGCGGCGCTTAAGCTCCTTGGCCGCCCGACTCAAGCGGCCCTTGCCCAAGTCCAAAATTGGGCCCAAGGCCGGGCCGATCAAGCCCAAGAGCAATACCGCCGAGAAGGATTTCCACCGCATGATCGAGGCCGCCAAGGAATACATCCGAGCCGGCGACATCTTCCAGGTGGTCCTCTCCCAAAGGTGGGAGACGCCCTTTCGCGGCTCGCCGTTTCAGGTTTATCGTGAGTTGCGCAAGTTGAATCCCTCGCCCTATCTCTTTTATTTGCAGATGGAGGATCAGGCACTGGTCGGTTCTTCGCCCGAGGTGATGGTGCGGCTGGAGGATTCCAAGGTCACGGTGCGGCCGATTGCCGGCACCCGAAGGCGAGGGCGCGACGCCGAGGACGAGATCAAGATGGAAAAAGAGATGCGCGAGGACCCCAAGGAAGTGGCCGAGCACATCATGCTCCTCGACTTGGGAAGGAACGACGTCGGCCGGGTTGCCAAGAAGGGGACGGTCAAAGTGACCGAGCGTTTGGTCACCGAAAAATATTCCCACGTCATGCACATGGTCTCCAACGTCGAGGGCGAGCTCAGCCCCGGCCTCGACGCGGTCGACGTGGTCAAGGCGGCCTTCCCGGCCGGCACGCTCTCGGGTGCGCCCAAGATTCGGGCGATGGAGATCATCGAGGAGCTGGAAGCGGGGCGGCGCGGACCTTACGGCGGGGCGGTCGGTTATTTCGATTTCTACGGCAACCTCGACATGGCGATCACGATCCGCAGCGTCGCCTTCGCCGACGGCAAGGCCTGGTTCCAGTCGGGCGGCGGCATCGTCCTCGACTCCAAGCCGGAGCTTGAATTTCTGGAGTCCAACAACAAGGCTCGGGCGGTTTTGGAGGCTTTGAAGCGATGCTCCTGATGATCGACAACTACGATTCCTTTACCTACAACCTCGTTCAATACTTGAGCGAGCTGGGAGCCGAGCTCTTGGTGAAGCGCAACGACGAGATCGGCGTGGCCGACATTCGCAAGCTCAAGCCCGAAGCCGTGGTGATCTCGCCCGGTCCCTGCACGCCCAACGAGGCCGGCATTTCACTCGAGCTTTTGGAAAAGCTTTCGCCGGAGCTGCCGATCCTCGGCGTCTGCCTCGGCCATCAAGCCTTGGGCCAAGCCTTCGGTGGCAAGGTCATTCGGGCCAAGAACGTCATGCACGGCAAGACCAGCCTCATCCATCACGACGGCAAGACCCTGTTCCAGGGCTTGGACAATCCCTTCGTCGCCACTCGCTATCACTCGCTTTTGGTCGAGCGGGAGAGCTTGCCCGATTGCCTCGAGGTCTCGGCTTGGACCGAGGCCGGCGAAATCATGGGCCTCCGCCACCGCGAATATCCGGTTGAAGGCGTCCAATTCCATCCCGAGTCCATCCTCACCGAAGCCGGCAAGGACCTGCTGCGTAACTTCCTCAAGCGGGTGGCCGAGCGATGAGTACCCAATCGACGGGCATAAAGGACCTGCTGCGCAAGATCATCGCCGGGGAGGCCCTTGAGCCCGAAGAAATCCGAGGTGGTTTCGAGGCCATTCTCAAGGACGAGACGAAGGATTCGGAGATCGCGCTTTTTTTGACTTCGCTTTCGACGCGGGGCCTCGATGCCGACGTCCTGACTGAAGCGGCGAGGGTGCTCCGTGA
>JBIOXX010000053.1:0-6275 GCA_044869875.1 bacterium
TGTTACGGGCGGCGCCGAAGAAACGCTTGGGCTTATGCAAGGCATTGGAGTCGACACCGCCGGAGAGGATCTTGCCCGAAGGCGGGACGACGGTGTTGTAGGCCCGGGCCAAGCGGGTGATGCTGTCGAGCAGGATGACGACGTCGCGCTTGTGCTCGACCAGGCGCTTGGCCTTGTCCAAGACCATCTCGGCGACCTGGACGTGGCGGCTGGCCGGCTCGTCGAAGGTCGAGCTGATGACCTCGCCCTTGACGCTGCGCTGCATGTCGGTGACTTCTTCGGGACGCTCGTCGATCAAGAGGACGATCAGGATCGCCTCGGGATGGTTCTTGGTGATCGAGTTGGCGATGTTCTGCATCATCATCGTTTTGCCGGTGCGGGGAGCGGCGACGATCAGGGCCCGCTGGCCCTTGCCGATCGGCGTGAGCAGGTCGATGATCCGGGAGGTGAAATTCTTCGACTCGGTCTCCATGTTGAGCTTGGAGTTGGGGTAGAGCGGCGTCAGGTTGTCGAAGAGGATCTTCTCGCGGGCGACGTCGGGATCCTCGAAGTTGACCGATTCGACCTTGAGCAGGGCGAAGTAACGCTCCGACTCCTTGGGCGAGCGGATCTGACCCGAAATCGTATCGCCGGTCCGGAGGTTGAAACGCCGGATTTGAGAAGGCGAAACGTAAATGTCGTCGGGGCCCGGCAGATAGTTGTAATCGGGGGCCCGGAGGAAACCGAAGCCGTCGGGCAGGGTTTCGAGGACGCCTTCGCCGAAAACGATGCCCCGCTTTTCGGTTTGGTTTTGGAGAATCGAGAAAATCAGCTCCTGCCGGGTCATGCCGGCGGCATTCTCAACGGCGAAATCCCGCGACATGTGGATCAGGTCGTTGATCTTCATTTCTTTCAAATCTTTGAGATTGAGGAGGGCTCCGCCTTCGTCGGTCTCGAGGATTTCCTCGTCGGCGACGTCGGGAATCTCACCCGGAGTGTCGGTGATCATCGGGGGCGGCGTCGGACCGTCGCCTCCGCGTTTGGGCATATTGCGGCGGCCAGCGCCACGGCGGACTTTGGATTCGTAGGATTTGTTTTCAGGCATAATTCTTCATCAGGCTTCCCGAGAGGGAAATAAGTTTGAAAGGTAAGACGTTGCGCCGCGAGCTGCTCATTTGCCGCCCTCGGATCCTTCTCAACGATTGGGGATTATTCTTAAGACAGTAGGCTGGTCGGGAATGAACTCAAACCGAGTATCTGTCTTTTTCTCTATTCTCCGGCGATTATGGTGAGGGCTAGGGGGTGTGTCAAGAGCTTTCTTGACAGCCCGGAGTCTCCATCTTAAGGCTTTCGGTTCCATGAAAAACAAGAAGCTATGGGGAGGCCGTTTTAAGAATCGAACCTTGGATGAGGTCGATGCTTTCAACGCTTCGGTCGGCTTTGACCACAAACTTTACCCCTACGACATCGCCGGTAGCATCGCCCATGCCAAGATGCTGGCCAAGCGCAAGATCATCAAAAGCGCCGAAGCCAAGAAGATCGTCGCCGGCCTCCAAGCGATCTATCGCGACATCAGCCGGGGGCGATTCCGTTGGGAAGTGGCCAAGGAAGACGTCCATCTCAACATCGAGTCCAAGCTCACCGAGCGGATCGGGCCGGCCGGCGGCAAGCTTCATACCGCCCGCTCCCGCAACGACCAGGTCGCCACCGATTTGCGGCTCTATACCCGGGATCATCTTTTCCAAACCGTCGGCGCCCTGCTCCAGGTCCAGCGGAGCCTCGTCGACCAAGCCAAAGATCACGTCGACGATCTCTTGCCGGGTTACACTCATTTGCAGCGAGCCCAGCCGATCTCCTTGGCCCATTACCTGCTGGCCTACTTCGAGATGTTCGACCGCGACATTCAAAGGTTGCTCGGCTCGATGCCCCGGGTCAACACCCTGCCGCTCGGCGCCGGAGCCTTGGCTGGAACCACTTTCCCGATCGACCGCGAATTCGTCGCCGACGAGTTGGGCTTTTCCTCGGTGGCCCGCAACAGCCTCGACGCGGTCAGCGACCGCGACTTCGTGATCGAAACCTTGTCCAATCTCGCGATCCTGATGATGCATCTCTCGCGCTTGGCCGAGGAATGGATCCTTTGGACCTCCCAGGAATTCCAATTCATCCGCTTGCCCGAAGGCTACTGCACCGGCTCCTCGATGATGCCCCAGAAGATCAACCCCGACGTCCTGGAGTTGATTCGCGGCAAGACCGGCCGGGTCTATGGCTCGCTCCAAGCCCTGCTCACCCTGATGAAGGGCCTGCCGCTGGCTTACAACAAGGACATGCAGGAGGATAAAGAGCCGCTCTTCGACGCCTTCGACACCGTCTTGGCCTGTCTCGGCCTCTTGGCCCCGATGATCGCCGGCACCGAGTTCAAGGTCGACAATATGAAGAAGGCGCTCGGCGCCGGTTTCGTCCTGGCCACCGACTTGGCCGATTACCTGGCCGCGAAGGGAGTTCCTTTCCGCACTGCCCACCGGATCGCCGGCGAGATCGTGGCCTATTGCCAAGCCCAGGGCCGGGAGCTAAAGGATTTGAAGCTCGAGGAATTAAAGCGTTTCGATGCGATTTTTTCCAAGGACGTCTTCCACTGGCTCGACGAGCTCCACGCGGTCGACCGGCGTTCCTCCACCGGCGGAACCGCGCGGCGCCAGGTTCGGCGGGAATTAGCCCGGGCCGATAAAGCTTTAAGAGAGGCCGAAAAAATCGTCGCTCGGTCCTGATTATGCATCACTTCCAATACAAAAACGGCATCCTCCACGCCGAGGGCGTTTCGATCCCCAAGATCGTCAAGGCCACCGGCACGCCGGTCTACGTCTACTCGCTGGCCACCCTGACCCGGCACTTCAAGGTCTTCGACGAGGCCTTCGGCGACGTGCCTCACCTGATTTGCTACTCGATGAAGTGCAACTCGAACCTCGCTATCTTAGGCGCCTTTGCCAAGCTCGGCGGCGGCATCGACATCGTCAGCCAAGGCGAGCTCTATCGGGCGCTCAAGGCCGGCTGCAATCCACGTAAGATCGTCTTCTCGGGAGTCGGCAAGACCGAAGCGGAAATCGCCTATGCCCTGAAGAAAAATATTCTGATGTTCAACGTCGAGAGCGCCCAGGAGCTCGACGCCATCGACCGGGTCGCCCGCAAGCTGAAAAAGCGGGCGCCGATCTCGCTTCGGGTCAACCCCGACATCGATCCCAAGACTCATCCCTACATCACGACCGGGATGAAGAAGAGCAAGTTCGGCATCCAGTACGAAGAGGCCGAGCCGCTCTACGACCGGGCGGCCAAGCTCAAGGGCATCGAGGTGATCGGCGTCGACTGCCACATCGGCTCCCAGCTCACCGAGGTTCAGCCCTTCATCGACGCGCTCCGCAAGGTTTTGGCCCTGGTCAAAAAGCTGCGCGAAAAGAAGATCGACATCCGCTACCTCGACTTGGGCGGCGGCTTGGGGATTCGCTATGACGACGAGACCCCGCCCTCGCCCCAAGAATATGCGGCGGCGCTGAAGAAAGAACTGAAGGGCCTGGGACTGACCTTGATTTTCGAGCCCGGCCGGGTCTTGATGGGCAATGCCGGGATCTTGGTGACCGAGCTGATCTACACCAAGGACCGGGACAACAAAAAGTTCTACATCGTCGACGCCGCGATGAACGACCTGATCCGGCCGGCTTTTTACGACAGCTACCACGAGATCAAGCCGGTCAAAGAGCAGAACCGAGCCAAGGCGGTCGTCGACGTGGTCGGCCCGATCTGCGAATCCGGCGATTTCCTGGCCACCGACCGCGAGATCGAGGAATACAAGCCCGGCGAGCTGATGGCGATCATGAGCGCCGGGGCCTACGGCTTCTCGATGGCCTCGAATTACAATACCCGGCCTCGGGCCTGCGAAGTCCTGGTCGAAGGAAAGAAATTCCACGTCATCCGGAAGCGGGAAAGCTACGAGGACTTGATCCGGGGGGAAAAAATTCCGGCGGGATTGAAAAAACGATGAAACTGAAATTCACCAAGATGCAAGGATTGGGCAACGACTTCATCGTCGTCAATTGCCTCGGCGAAAATTGCCCCGACCTGGCCCAGCACGCCGCCAAGCTCTGCGATCGGCGTTTCGGCATCGGCTGCGACCAGCTGCTGGTCATCCATCCCTCCCAACGCGCCGATTTCAAGATGGAGATCTTCAACAACGACGGCGGCCAAGTCGAGATGTGCGGAAATGGGATTCGTTGCGTCGCCAAATATCTGGTCGACTCCGGCGCCACCTCCAAGAATGAGCTCGCCATCGAGACTCTGGCCGGCATCATTCGGCCGCGCTTGGTCGACGACCTGGTCGAAGTCGACATGGGCGAGCCGATCCTCGACGGCAAACAAATTCCAAGCACCCTCGAAGGCAAGATCCTCGACCGGCCGATCGAGGTCGAGGGCCGGGAATGGAAGATCACCTGCGTCAGCATGGGCAATCCCCACTGCGTGATCTTCGTCGACGACGTCGAGCAGGCTCCGGTTCACAGCTTGGGCCCGGTCTTGGAGCGCCATCCCCTCTTCCCCAAGCGGACCAATGTCGAGTTCATCCAGGTCTTAAGCCCCTCCGAGCTCAAGATGCGGGTTTGGGAGCGCGGCGCCGGCGAAACCCTGGCCTGCGGCACCGGAGCCTGCGGCTCCTTGGTCGCGGCGGTTTTGACCGGCCGGGCCCAGCGCGAGGCCACTCTCCACCTCAAGGGCGGC
Source organism: bacterium (assembly GCA_044869875.1). Taxonomy (GTDB): domain Bacteria; phylum UBA10199; class UBA10199; order DSSB01; family DSSB01; genus DATEDP01. Next base: position 4,738 of record JBIOXX010000053.1, read on the forward strand.
GACCTCCGGATCCGCTGGAGCGAGAAGAACAACCGGGTTTACATGACCGGGCCGGGCCAGGAAGTCTTCAGCGGGGAAATTGAGCTTTGAAAAATGTAAGATTCTTCGCTTCGCTCAGAATGACAAGCTGCGAGGGATCCAGTTGATTTTATCCCCAAAACCAGGCAGGAACGCCCTATGTTCGAAGGAAGCGGCGTCGCCCTCATTACCCCATTCAAGAACGGAAAGATCGACGAAGCGGCCCTGACCGCTTTGATTGAAGAGCAGATCTCCGCCGGCACCAAGGTCCTGGTCCCCTGCGGCACCACCGGCGAGTCGGCCACCCTCTCCCATGAGGAGCATGACCGGGTCGTCGAGCTCACCGTCCAAGCGGCGAAGAAGCGGGCCAAGGTATTGGCCGGCGCCGGCTCCAATTCGACCGAGGAAGCGGTTCGCCTCACTCAGCAGGCTCAAAAAGCCGGGGCCGACGGCGCGCTTCATATCTGTCCTTATTACAATCGGCCGACCCAGGAGGGCCTTTACCGCCACTTCGAAACAGTGGCCAAGGCCACCAGCTTGCCCGTCGTCCTCTACAACATCCCGGGGCGGACCGGCGTCAACATGCTGCCCAAGACCGTCGCCCGCCTGGCTGTGATTTCCAACATCGTCGGAATCAAAGAGGCCAGTAGCGTCGGCCAGGTCTCGGACTTAGTCGAGCAATGCCCGCCGGCCTTCGAGGTTCTCTCGGGCGAGGACGCCCTGACCTTTCCGATGCTGGCCCTCGGCGCCAAGGGCGCGATCTCGGTGACCGCCAATCTTTTGCCCAAGGTCTGCGCCGAGATGTTTCAAGCCGCGGCCGCCGGCGATTGGGCCCGGGCCAAGAAGATTCACTATGACTTGGCGGCGATCAACCGGGTCCTCTTCATCGAGACCAATCCGACGCCGGCGAAGACCGCGCTCAGCCTGATGAAGAAAATCGATCCCGAGGTCCGGCTACCGCTGGCTCCCTTGAGCCCCGAAAGCCTGGCCGAGCTGAAAAGCGTGCTTCAATCTTATCGTTTAATATGAAAATCCCTTTTGGATGGATCCTAGTCTTGCTTTTCGTGGCGGCGCCGCTGCAGGCCCAGGTCTTGGAACAAAGTTTCAGCGACAGCGAGGCCGGCTTTCGCATCTCCACTCCCAACGGCCAATGGCACCTCGAGCCCCGCGGCATCGATCCCGGCCCCTTGCGGGCGATGATCCGCTTCGAATCGGCGCTGGATCAATTCGTGCCCAACGTCACCGTTCGAGTGACCGAATTGGAAAGCCCCCAGATCAAGGCCGAGCAGGCCCTGCGCGAAGACCTCGAGTCGCTGCCCCCCAATATCGAAGTCCTCGAGCGGAAGAAGCTTCAGGCCGGCGAGATCGCGGGCTTCGAGCTGCTGCTCCACGACCCGGCCAAGCGCAAGGTTTTTCAGCAGCGCTTCTTTGTCGCCAAGGGCAAGAGTTTCGTGATAACTTGCACCTCTGACAAGGAAAGTTATTCCCGCATGCGGCGGGATTTCCAAAAAATTTTGGAC
>JBIOXX010000054.1:0-6244 GCA_044869875.1 bacterium
TGAGATAATACTCGTTTGACGTCTTCATGCCTTCCATCCTCCTGCCCAAAAGAAATTGCAGAAGGCGTGCCGACTCTCATCGAGGACCGAAGGCCGGGATAAAAGCTAAAGGACTTTAGCTATTTGAAAGAATGGAGGGCGGGGAATTCCACGGCAGGTAGAATGAATGATATGAGTAGTATCCAATAAATATATGTTTTTAATGGGCAATTAATTATGTATTTTTTGTGAGCTTTATTGACAGTCGATCAGAGGTGATCCTCAACTTTGACCCCTGCCTTTTGGAAAAAGGCCTTGAGCTTCTCCTTCAAACGCTCTTCGATCTGCCGAGCCCGCTCGCGGCTGATGCCGTATTCGTCGGCGATGGCCTGCAGGGTGAGAGGAACTTCGGATAGAAGCCGCTCGTGAAAGATTTTCGCTTCCCGCGGCTTGAGCTCCTTGGCGAACTCTTTCAACTTCTCTTCGAGCACGTCTTGAAAGGCCGCTTGATCCAAGGTTTCCTCAACCGGCGGAGCTTCCGATTCCAAGAGGTCGATGTGGCGTTTGTCCTCGCCGTCGCGGATCGGCGCGTCGAGCGAAAGGTCGCCGTGGCCGAGGCGGGCCTGCATCTCCTCGACCTCCTCGGGTTTCACGTCCATCGCCGCCGCCAGCTCTTTCACTCCGGCCTTGAAGCCCTGCCGCTCGAGCCGCTCCTTTTCCTTCATCAGATTGAAGAAGATGCGGCGCTGGGCTTGAGTGGTGCCGATCTTGATGAGCCGGAAATTATCCAAGATATGCTTGAGGATGAAAGAGCGGATCCACCAGCCGGCGTAATGGCTAAGTCTTGCGCCCTTGTCGGGATCGAAGCTCTTCACCGCCCGGAGCAGGCCGAGATTGCCCTCCTGCACCAAGTCGAGGAGGTTGTTGTAAGCGGTGCGGTATTCCATCGCGATCTTCACCACCAGGCGGAGATGGGAAGTGACCAATTGGCGGGCGGCCTCGCGGTCACCGGTCTCGTGGTAGCGGAAGGCCAGTTCCCGCTCCTCTTTGGGAGTGAGGAAGGGATAGCGGCTGACCTCCTGGATGTAGCGCTTGAACGGATCGACCGGCTCGAGGGCTCTTTGCGTCGGCACAGCCGGGAGATTGGCTTTATAGGCGGTCATGGACATTTCCCTTCGCAAGGAGCTCGATGCGTCGCCCCTTTTTTCCTTCCTTACTGAAGAGGAGGCGGAATTGGCAATCTTCGATTATTTTCGGCAAGCGCTCGGCCCATTCGACCAGAGCCACCGCGCCGGGCGCGAGAATTTCGTCCCAGGCCAGGTCCTCGGCTTCGGCCGGATGGTTCATCCGGTAGAGGTCGACGTGGTAGACCTTGACCGGGCCGGGATATTCCTCGACCAAGGTGAAAGTCGGCGAGGGAATCTCGTCGGGCTGAACTCCGGTCAGGGCGGCGATCACGCCCTTGGCGAAGCAGGTCTTGCCGGCGCCAAGGTCGCCTTCGAGCGCGACGTGGCCGCCGCCGCGCAAGCGCTCGGCGAAACGCGCCGCCAACTCCTGAGTGACGCGCTCCGAGGGCGAGTGCCAGATTTCGGGAAAGGTTTCAGCCACGCTTTTTTCCTTCGAGCAGATCTTGGAGGATCTGCGGCCAAAGCTCCATCAAATCCGAAGCCAAGGTTCCGCGGTCGCCCTTCTTCTCGGCCAAGCGATCGCCGGCCCGGCCGTGGATGAAAACGCCGGCGATGGCCGCCGCTTCGGGCTTCAAACCCTGAGCGATTAATCCAGCGATCAACCCGGTAAGCACGTCGCCGCTGCCGCCGGTCGCGAGATTGGGGCCACCGCTGGAATTGACGTAGAGGCTGCCGTCGGGCATCGCAATGAGGCTGCGGTAGCCTTTCAAGACCAAAATGCAGCCGTGGCGCCGGGCGAAATAGCGGGCCTGGCGCCAGGGATCCTTGGCGATCTCTTCGATGGGAATCCGCGCCAAGCGCGACATTTCTTTCCAGTGCGGCGTCAGGACATCGCTACGGCGAAGCGACTTTAGGCCTTTCGGATTTTCGGCGAGAAGATTCAAGGCATCGGCATCGAAAACGGTCGGCGGCCGGCGACGCGGAAGCCAAGATTGGAGGAAGCGCTCAGCCTCCTCTCCCCTGCCCCAGCCCGGTCCGGCCGCGACGGCGTCGGCCTTGGCGAGCTTGGAATCCAATTCCGAAAAATGATGGAAGGGAAAGAGCATGACCTCGGCATAGCCCAAGTCGATGCGGGAATAGGCCTCCTCGGGCAGAGCCCAGGTCACCAAGCCGGCGCCGGCCCGCAGCGCGCTGCGGGCGCAGAGATAGCCGGCCCCCGGCATTTGCCGCGATCCGGCCAGCACCCAGACCTTGCCGCTCTTGCCCTTGTTGGCGCCGCGGGGACGGGGTCTGAGAAAGGAAGCGGCGAGGCTCTCGTCGATCCAGTCGGCTTCCGATTTCATGGCCTTTAACTCGACGGAGCTCAGGCCGATGGCCGCAACTTCCAGCTCGCCAACATCCTCCCAGGCCGGCGGCAACAAAGCCCCGCGCTTCGGCGCTTCGAAAGTCACGGTGAGGTCGGCCCGAAAGGCTTCGCCCAATACCTCGCCGCTGTCGGCGGAAATCCCGCTCGGCATGTCGACCGCCAATTTGAAGGCCTTGGCTCGGTTCATCGCCCGAAGGCTCGCCGCGATGGCACCGGCGACCGGACGCTTCAGGCCAATGCCGAAGATCGCGTCGACGACGGCGTCCACTTCCCGCAAAGCTTTCGGAAGCTGGGCCAGCGGCTGGAGATAAGGTCGGGCTTTTTCATAGTAGGCTCGGGCTTCGGGCGAATATTTTTCGGGATTGGCGTGGCAAAAGACCTTCACCGAATGGCCGAGCCGGGCCAGCCCATCGGCCATCGCCAGACCGTCGCCGCCGTTGTTCCCCGGCCCGGCGACGATGACGATCTTGCTTTTCTTGGATAAGCGACCCTCCAAAGCACCGACGCAAGCTTGAGCGGCCCGGGCCATGAGGCGGGCCGCGGGGATGCCGTGCTTCCGGATCGAGAGGCGGTCGAGGCGAGCCGCCTGATCGCCGTCCAAGATCTTCATGCAACCAGAGCTTTCATCTCGCGAACGGCCCGATCCCATCCGACCAGGACGGCGTGAGCGACGATGCTGTGACCGATGTTGTACTCCTCGATCTCGGCGATGCGCCGGACCGGAAATAGATTTTGATAGTTCATGCCGTGGCCGGCGGCGACGAAGAAGCCCAATTCCTTGGCTGTGCCGGCGGCCCGAGTGAGGCGCTCCAGCTCCGAACCGCGCTCAGCTTCCGGCAACTCGCAATAGCTTCCGGTATGAAGCTCGACCGAGTCGGCGCCAAGCTCCCGGCTCTTCCGGATCTGCTTTTCCTCGGGATCGATGAAGAGCGAAACATACAAGCCGGCGGCTTTGAGCCGAGCGACCAAGGGCCCGACGATCACCCACTGACCGACGACGTCCAAGCCACCCTCGGTGGTGAGCTCTTCCCGCCGTTCCGGCACCAGGGTGATCTTGGCCGGCCGGTGCTTCAAGGCATAGGCTTCCATCTCGGCGGTAGCTGCCATCTCGAGGTTGATCGGAATCTCCACCGCCTTCAAAAGCCGTGGCAGGTCGGAGTCGATGATATGGCGCCGGTCCTCGCGCAGATGGCAGGTAATCTGGTCGGCGCCGGCATCCTGGGCCATCTGAGCGGCGACGATGGGATCGGGATAAACGGTGTGCCTTGCTTGGCGCAAGGTCGCGACGTGGTCGATGTTGACGCCGAGGAGGGCCATGACTCAGGCCGCTCCCAGGGCCTTCACCGCTTCGGTCTTGAGGCTTTGGGCATATTCTTGAATTTTTCTTAGGTCCTCGCCCTCGAGCATGATGCGGAGCAAGGGCTCGGTGCCGCTGTAGCGCAGCAGGATCCGCCCCTTCCCGCCCAGCGATTTTTCGATGTCCTTTTGGAGTTGGCAGAGCTCGGAAACTTGGGAGAGCTCCTTCCGCTCCTTGACCTTCACGTTGAGCAGGACTTGAGGGAACACTTCCATGCAATTGGAAAGCTCGGAGAGCGGCTTGCTCTTCCGGGTCATCGCCGAGAGCACTTGGAGCGCAGCCAAGATGCCGTCGCCGGTGGTGCTGTAATGGCTGAAGATGAGATGACCGGACTGCTCGCCGCCGAAGACGAAGCCTTCGCGGCGCATCGAGTCGATGACGTAGCGGTCGCCGACCTGGACCCGGCGAACCTGCAGTCCCTTGCCTTGCAAGGCCAGCTCCAGCCCCAAATTGCTCATCACCGTGACTACCGCGGTCTGTTTGGCGAGCAAGCCCCGCTCGCTCAAATCCATCGCGCAAAGGGCGATGACCCGGTCGCCGTGGACGATCTCGCCCTTCTCGTCGACCAAGACCAGCCGGTCGGCATCGCCGTCGAGGGCCACCCCGAGCTGAGCTCCTTCCCGCTTCACCGCTTCGCTCAGGCCCTCCGGATGGAGAGCACCGCAGCCTTCGTTGATATTGAGGCCGTTGGGCGAAACGCCCAACGCGATCACTTCGGCGCCGAGCTCCTCGAAGACCGTCGGCGCCACTTTGTAGGCCGCGCCATTGGCGCAGTCGACGACGATCTTGAAGCCTTCCAAGTTCAGTTCTTTCGGGAAAGTGCTCTTGAGATATTCGATGTAGCGGCCGGCGGCATCGTCGACGCGGTAAGCCCGGCCGACTTCGGCGTGAGTCGGTCCCTCCTTGAGAGCATCGCTGAAGAGCAAGCCCTCGATCTTGGCTTCCAATTCATCGGGCAATTTGTAGCCGTCGTGATCGAAAAACTTGATCCCGTTGTCTTGATAAGGGTTGTGGCTGGCGCTGATCATCACGCCGGCGGCGGCGCGCATCGCCTGGGTGATGAAGGCGATGCCGGGCGTGGGCAGCGGGCCGAGGAAGATCGCCTCGCCGCCCATCGAGCAGATGCCCGAGGAGAGCGCGTTTTCGATCATGTAGCCCGAGAGCCGAGTGTCCTTGCCGATGACGATGCGGTTCTTGCCGCCTTGACCGAGGTAGACTCGAGCCAAGGCCCGGCCGAGGCTCAAGGACGTCTCGGGGTCCAAGGGCGCCTTGTTGGCCAAGCCCCGAACGCCGTCAGTCCCGAAGATATGTCGCTGAGATGCCATAGCCCTTTTAAGCTATAAAACTTACAGGCGAAAATGAAGATATAAAATTCCCCCCTTTGAAAAAGGGGGGCTGGGGGAATTTAAAGCGGTGGCAGCAGCTCCAAAGCACCGCTTATAGCATACAAAGTCTTCTAAATCCCCCCTTCCCCCCTTTTTCAAAGGGGGGTGAGCTTTTGCAAGACTTGTAAGACAGCCCGCGTGGCGGCCACGTCGTGGACCCGGAGGATCCGCGCTCCGCGCTGAGCGGCCAAGCCGGCGGCGACGGCGCTGGCGGTGGCCAAGGCCTCAGGCCGCTCGCCGACGCATTCCCGCAGCATCCGCTTTCGGGAGAGCCCAACCAGCAAGGGCCGGCCGAATTTCTCAAGCTCTTCGAGCCGCGAGAGCAGCTCCCAATTCTGGGCCGGAGTTTTCGCGAAACCGAAGCCCGGATCGAGGACGATATTCTCCTCGGCGATGCCCGCAGCTCGAGCTCGCTTCAAGCCTTCGCCGAGCTCTTGGCCGATCTCACCGAATAAATCGCCGTAGACCGCCGAATCCATCATCGTCTTCGGCTCGCCGCGGCTGTGCATCAAGACGTAGCCGCCGCCGGTCTCCGCGACCGCGGCCAACAAGTCGGGATCGGCGGAATTGGAGACGTCGTTGATCGACTCGACGCCGAGCTCGAGGGCTTTTCGCGCCACCGCGCCATGGCGTGTGTCGACTGAGATCGGAAGTCTAAATTTTTCTCGCAGGGCCTGAAGCACCGGCTCCAAGCGCTCCCACTCTTGACCGGCATCCACCGGAATCGCTCCGGGCCGCGTCGACTCGGCGCCGATATCGATCAAATCGGCGCCCTCGGCGGCGATCTGATCGGCCCGCTTCAACGCCGCCTCAAGGCTAAAATGGAGTCCGCGATCGGAAAAGGAATCGGGGGTGAGGTTGAGCACGCCCATCAGCAAAGGACGATCCAACTTGAGATTCAAGCTTCGGAGCCGCCAAGTTAAAGGAGCTTTCATGGTAAGCCAGGAGTTCGATTCTTGTCATCCTGAGCGAAGCGAATACCCTCAGCCGGGCACAAGGGATCTGCGACTGCCCAAGACACTAGGGGATG
>JBIOXX010000055.1:0-3869 GCA_044869875.1 bacterium
AGCCGTCCCAAAACCGCCGCCAAGCCGAGGCGAGTCATGGCCATTTTAATTCGCGTCGCCAAGGCGGCGCCGCTTTCGGTCGCCTCCAAGGCGGCTTGCAAATCGGCTTCGGCTTTTCCGAATTCGCCCTGGCGGCGCCAATGCTGGGCGCGTTGGTAGAGAAATTCTTGTGTAGCAAGGGGCTTTAGCCCCGCCGCTTCCTCCAATAGCTTTGAGGCCGAGGAAAAGTTTCCGATTCGCGAATGAAACTCCACTTGGTGCAATCGGCTCAAGCTCAAGTCTTCCTCATTGCCGTAGACCCGAAGAACTTTGGCGGCTTGGTTCATGCTTTCCCAAGCTTCGCCGTAGCGGGCCATCTCGAGATGGAGCAGTGCCCGATTCTGGAGGTAGCGGGCGCTCTGGAGGACGGCACCGCCAGCCTTGGATAGGTCGATCGAGCGGTTCATCAAGCGCTCGGCCTCGGCGAGCCGCCCGTAATCTTGGGCCCAGAGGCCGAGCAGGTGGTAGGACACCGCCTCGATCTGAGGGTTCTTGGCTCTTTGGAACAGCTCCAAATTTCGGCGGAGGTGCTCGAAGGCCGGAGTGAAGCGGCCGAGGCTCTGCTCCAACTCGCCCCAACGCTGCTCGATCTCGCCGCGCAATACAAAATCCTCACCGGCCAGCTCGAGCGAATTCCTCAAATGACCGAGCGCCGTTTCCGGCTTGCCGGCGCGCTTGTCGAGGGCCGCCAAAAAATTCAGGGCCCGGGCGTGGTAGGGATGATGCTTGGGGTGGCGGCCAGCCGGCCCGATCTTCAGGCTGTTCTCAAAATGCTCGCGGGCGGCGGCGAGGTTGCCCGCCGAATACTCGACCATGCCGCTGAAGAGGTGGAATTTATTTTTTTGCAGCTTGGTCTCGTCGTCGGGCCGGTCGGCGGACCATTTGGCGTAGGCTTCCCGGGCCTCGGCGTAGCGGCCCAAGCGATGAAAGAGCGGCGCCATGCTGCCTTGGAGGATGTAGCGGTCCTCGGCGCTCTCGGCAAAGGGGAGGATGCGTTGGTAGCAGGCTAGGGCGGCGGCCGGCTCCTCCCGGCTTTCGCGATACGCCGCGGCCGCGAGTCCCCAGGTCTTGGCGAGCTTGGGGTCGCCCAGCGCCGCAGCGTGTTCGGCCAGATCGGTGGCCAGAGCCCCGGCCTGTTCGGGCTCCGGTGCGGCTTTCAATAGCTGAAAAAGCCAACCTTCGTGAGCCGCCCGGATGAGCTCTTGGGGTAAGGCCGACAGATAAAGGCCTCGCAACGAAGGCTGGGCGAGGCGCCGCGAGGCTTGGCCCCGGGGCCCGAGCCGAAGCAGTGAGTTTTGGTCGAGCTCGGCCAAGGCTTGTTCCCAGTTTCCATCGGGATCGATCGCTGCGATTTGGCTCAAGTCGAGCGCTTTTCCCTGAGTCAAGAAAGCGGCGAAAAGCTTTCGGCCGTCCGGTGAGAGCGATTCGATCCGGCGCCGCGCCGATTCGCGGAATTTTTCGGGCGCCGAGCCAACCAGGGCGGCTTCGACGGCGAAGCCCTCGGCAGCGCCGCGGCGCAGCCCTTCCATGAGCAGCAAAGGCCGACCGCCGCTTTGCTCCAGCCAAGCTCGAATCCATTCCTCGCTCGGCTTTTTTTCCAAAGGCGCCGAGTCGAGCAGGGCCCGCGCTTGAACCTCGCTCAGCTCGGGCAGCACCAAGTTTTGGCTGCGGGGAGAGTTTTCAAAATGCCGCCGCCATTGTCGCAGCTCCGGCGTCTCGAGGTCGCTGTTGATGTCGAAGAAAAAAGTCGGCGTCTCTTTTTGACCCTCGGCGATTTCGAGCAGGAGTCGGATCTCGCGGAGCGCGGCGTCGGGCCATTCGTGGAAATCCTCGAAGGCCACCGCCCGGCGGCGGCCTCCGGCGAGCAGGCGGGCCAGCGAATCGGTCAGCGCCAGTGGGGCCTTCTCGCCGTAGAAGCGGCGCAAGAGCAGCGAGCGCCAGGAAGCCGCGTCGCGCGGGGCCAGCGAAAACCATTCTCCGCCTTGGAGTTGAAATTCCCAGCGCCGCTCTTCAAGCCAACGGCTGCGACCGCTGCCGCTGGGGCCGGCAATGGCGAGAAAATTTTTCCCGGCTTCGACGGCCAAGCCTGGATTTTGCCAAGCCAGGCGCGAAGGGATGACGACCGTATTTTCAGTTTCGCGTTCTTCGAACCCGTGACGGCGGAGGAATTGGATCAGGCTGAGCGCCGAGCTGGGCCGGCGGCTCGGTGACAGCTCCAAGAGACGGGTCAGCAAGTCGCTGAGAAAATCCGGCAGATCCGGTCGAAGCTGAGACAGGGGCTTGGCGCGGATTTGTTGGCCGCCGGCCGGCGGCCAAGCTGGGAAGGGCCGAGCGCCGCTCAGCCATTCGTAAAGCGTGACGCCCAAGGCGAAGAGATCGCCGGCCCGGCCGTATTCGCCCCAAAACGCTTCGGGTGGGCTGTAGGCCGGCGTTCCGGCACCGGCTTTCGTTTTTGGGCCATGAGCGCCGGCCAAGCCGAAGTCCAAGAGCCGGAGCCGGCCCGATTCCCAAACTAAGTTCGAAGGCTTGAGATCGCGGTGCAGGATGTTGCGCGAATGCAAGTAGTGCAGGGCCGAAGCGGCGTCGCCGAGAACTTGAACCGCGCTTTCGGCGCCGAGCGCCGGCGAGAGGCGATCCAGCGGCTGGCCTTCCAAAAGTTCCATCGTGAAGCAAGGTCCGGACAGAAGGGAATCGTCGGCGAGCTCCGAAACGTCCGCGTGGTAATCGAAAATCCCAACCAGGTTGGGGTGGGAAAGGCGGCTGAGGAGGCGGAATTCCTCGGCCAGCGAAGCCGAACCGATTTCCGGCTTGAGGACCTTGAGGGCGAGCTTCCGCTGGCCTTGGCTGTCCCAGGCTTGGAAGACCTTGCCCATGCCGCCTTCGCCTAAGATTTTTTGAATTTGATAGCGGGGCCCCAATTTCAAATTTTTCCTTTTGAATATTATGCATTTGAATGGTTCAAAGGTCAAATCAACTGTGTCATCCTGAGGAGCGAAGCGACGAAGGACCTGCGACTGCCTAAGGTGGATCATCTGACTTGGGCAGTCGTAGATCCTTCGCTTCGCTCAGGATGACAATAACGCCTCGTTTTCTCTTGCTTCCGAGACTGCCCCTACGCTATCCGACCCCCGCAGATTCCTTTGATCTTTCAGCAATTTTCTTTCCGGAGTTCCCTTGCTCGCACGTTATAGCCGTCCTGCCATGGTGCAAATTTGGGAGCCCGAGGCCAAGTTTCAGCGCTGGCTCGATATCGAAGTCGCCGCCTGCGAGGCCTGGGCCCAATTGGGGAAGATTCCCGCCCAAGATCTGAAGAACATCCAAAAGAAAGCCCGCTTCGACGTGGCCCGGATCGAGGAGATCGAGGCCGTTACCAAGCACGACGTCATCGCCTTCGTGAGCTGCGTCGCCGAGTTCGTCGGCCCTTCCGGCCGCTTCCTTCACATGGGTCTGACCAGCTCCGACGTCCTCGACACCTGCACCGCGATGCAGCTCCGCGACGCCGGCAAGATCCTGCTCGAAGATATCGACGCCTTGCTCAAGGTGCTGAAGAAGCGGGCTTACGAGCACAAAGACACGATTCAAGTCGGACGATCCCACGGCATTCACGCCGAACCGATCACTTTCGGATTGAAACTGGCGATCTGGTACGACGAGATGCGCCGCAACCGCGAGCGCCTCGAATTGGCGATCGAGCAGATTTCCTACGGCAAATGCTCGGGCGCGGTCGGGACTTTCGCCCACAGCCCGCCGGCGGTGGAGAAATACGTGATGAAGAAGCTGAGCCTGAAAGCGGCGCCGGCCTCTTCCCAGATCGTGCAGCGCGACCGCCA
>JBIOXX010000056.1:0-4680 GCA_044869875.1 bacterium
CAATTGTTTGGCTAGAATTCGGCTGTATTCGTAAAAATGCTTATGCAGGGCCAAATGCCAGAGGGCTTCTTTTAAATAGGCCGGGTTGCTCTTCCAAATCTGGCGCAAGACTCTGAAGAAGTAGCGGCGGCGTTCGGAATGGGGCGTGAAGAGGTAATAGCCGAGCAATCGCGAAAGGCGCTTGAGGTTGTAGGCGCTGTGGACCGCCGAGAAGGCTTTTTTGCGTTTCCGCGGTTGGCGCTCGATTTGAGCCAGGGTTCCGCAGAGACGCTTGCTGTAGTTCTCGTAGGAGTAGAGCTCGTTCATCAAGCCGATGTAGCCGGCGCGAAGCTCCTCCTTGTCCATCTTCTTGGGCACGATGTTGGTGTCGGCCTGATCGCGGTACTGGTAGCCTTCGAGCAAGCGCCCCTCCTTTTTCAATCGATCCCAAAGCGGCGTATTGGCCGGGGCGTTCAGCATGCCGGTCATCGAGATCGGGATATTGCTTTCCTGCATGAATTGGAGCTGCTCGGCGAAGACCTTCTCATCGTCATGGTCGAAGCCGACGATCATACCGGCCCAGACGAAGATGCCGAAGGATTGAACGGTCCGGATATCGGCCAGCAAGTCGCGCCGGGTGTTTTGGACCTTGTGAACTTCGAGCAGATTCTCGGTCTTGGGGGTTTCGATTCCGATGAAGACGCTGTGAAAGCCAGCCTCAGCCATCAACTCGAGCAGCTCTTTGTCTTGGGCGAGATTGATCGTCACTTGGGTCGAATAGCGCAGCGGTCTTTTGAATTTGGCGTTGAGCTCGATCAGCATCCGGCAGACCGCCCGGGCATGGGCCTTGTTGCCGATGAAATTGTCGTCGGCGAAGAAGACCGAATCGCGGCCGGCCCGGTAGATATAGGGGTAGACGGCTTCGATCTCGGCCGCAATCTGCGTCGGCGTCTTCTGCCGGACCTTTCGGCCCAGATATACGATCACGTCGCAAAATTCGCAGTCGAAGGGGCAGCCGCGGGTGGTTTGGATCGGAATCCGGCCGAATTGCTTGAAATCGAGCAGGTCCCAGCGCGGGGCCGGGGTGGTCCGAAGGTCGATCTTCTCGGGCTCGACATAGCGGGTCTTGGCGGCGCCGGCGGCGAAGTCGCCGAGGAATTGGGGCCAGATCCGCTCGGCCTCGCCGACGATGAGGTGGTCGGCGTGGGGCGCGCATTCCTCGGGGCAGAGCGAGGCGTAGGGCCCGCCCAAGACCACGGTCTTGCCGCGGCGCCGAAACTCGGCGGCGATCTCGAACATCCGCTGGGATTGAATGTTGAAGCCGGTGATGCCGATCAAGTCGGCGTCGACCGAGTAATCGATCGCCTCGACGTTCTCATCCTGGATCGAGACTTCATGCTCCGGCGGAGTCATGCCGGCCACGGTCGGCAGGGCCAAGTTGGCCATGGCGTAGCGGTAGCCATATTCGCGAACGTGACGGAAGCCCCAAAAGGTGTCGGGGAAAGTTGGATTGATCAGACGAATTTTCATAGCGAGCTCCTCATTCAGAAAATTTTCCGATCATGAAGGGCGACGCTGCAAACTGTCAAAAATTCTAAAGATTTTTCTTGTTCTAATGTTCCGAAGATTGAAAAGGCTGGGAACGGTTCATCGGCCGCTCGGCGGATTCGCCGCTGGCGGCGGGGCTTCGGTGGCCCGGATCCGCTTCTGAATCTTGGTCTTGAGCTCCTTGCCATTGGGCTTCTGCAGGATCATGTTCTTGCCGTCGAAGCGGACGCTGATCGGATCGCCGATCACCCAATCGCCGGGTTTGCCGAAAAAGGCTGGGGTGTATTCGCCGACGTAGACCATGTCTTGGGCCTGAACGGTGATGAAGTAATGCTTCTCCTTGTTCTCGACCGGAGTGGTCACGGTGCCGCCGCCGCTCTGTTTTTGGGTGATATAACTGGTTTGGATCTCGTCCTTCTCCTCGATATTGAGGAGCTTGCCCTGTTGGTATTCTTTTGGCGCCTTGTCTTTGGCTAGGACTGGGCTGGCGAATCCTAAGAAGATTGCGATCAGTGAGAAGATCCCTATTGAGCGACGGCCCATTTCATCCTCCTCTTTGAATATTTGGGTTGGTTCAGTCGAGCTGTTCCAAAATTTGACGCAGCCATCCGTTGAACTCGGCGGGTTTCTCCAGTTGGGGGAAATGCCCAACCCCCGACATCTCGATCACCTCGAAGTCGGCGTACTTCCGGTTAATTTCGGGCTTGGTCTTGAAGCCCATCAAGTTTTCGCCGGAGCTGATGCAGCGAATCGGGACTTTGACCGCGGCCATCCGCGGTTTGAGGTCGGCATGGGCCATGTCGCGCATCAAGCTAGCCGCCACTTTGGGATCGGTCTTCGAAGCCTGTTCGATCGTCCAAGCGACGACCTTGGGATCGGCGCCTTTGGGAAAAAAGTTCGGCAAGAGCTCGCCCACGACCTTGGGCAGATCGCTTTCCATCTGCTGGGCCGCTTGTTCCATCATCGCGGTCGGCGGAGGCGCCTCGACGTCCTGCAGAGTGTCGACGCAAACGACCCCCGCCACTTGTTCGGGCCTGGCGGTCGCGACCATCAGCGCCAGCGGGCCGCCCATCGAGTGGCCGATCAAGACCACCCGCTTGAGCTTGAGACGATCGATCACCGCAGTGACGTCCTGGACCAACCCTTCGACTTTCCATTCGGTTCGACCCTTGCCCGATTCGCCGTGGCCGCCCAGGTCGAGGGTTACGACTTGGAAGTCCTTTTCGAAGTCTTTTAATTGGCCATCCCAATAATGGCGGTTGCAAGACCAACAATGGATGAAGACCAGGGCGGTGTCGCCCTTTCCCTGGGATTCATAGCGGATCGGTGTGCCGTCGGCGGCTTGGACGGTGCCACTTTGGCTTTGGCGATGACAGGCCCCCGCCATCGGCAGGGTCAAAAGAAGAAGTAGCGGCAATAGTCTTTTCATCGAGCCCTCCAAAATTCATTTACGGCTTGGGCGGAGTAACCGTCGCCGCCATCGGCTTGTAGGACTTGGCTAGCGCCTCGAAAGCCGGCAGCGATTGCTGGTAAATCTTGGCGTCGCGCGAGGAGAGGACCAGGAAGTTGATCCGGTCTTTATCCACGAAATAAGCGGCGGCCTCGCTGTTGCCGTATTGGTCGCCGGTGAATTGGTAGATCTGAAATTCCTGCCCGGCGTCGGTCTTCAGGGTTTTGAACAGCTTGGCTTGGTGGTTGGGACTGCCGTTCTTCTTGAATTGGGCGACGGTGTCTTGGGCCGCGTCGTTGGCGTTTTTGATCTGGGCGTTGACCGGCCGGGAGCGGGCATAGGCGACGATCACGCTATCGCTCCAAGTTTGGCCGACCGGATAGAACACCGCGTGGGCGCCTTGGTCGACACCGCTCTCGGTGTCCAGGACCCAACCCTTGGGAGCCTTGATATTGAAGGCGAAGCCCTGGCCGTAAACGATGCCGCCGCCTTCGGGGAAGATGCCGGCGCGGAGCGGCGACGAGGGGAGAAAGCCAAAGACCAAAGTCAGAACGATTACAATTCGCTTCATAAGCAAGCCTCCGTTTCGGGCGGCATATTAACCCGAGGTGCTTTTAGCAACAAAAGAAAACGCCCCCGTTTGTCCAAGCAAACGGGGGCGTCAATTTCTTTAGCGTCGAGGCGGGGTTTTAGGCGTGAGCGTCACCCGACTTGATCCGCATCCCGTAGAAGGAGCGGACGACGAAGACCGCCGAGATCACGAAGAAGACACCGGCGAGGATCGCGCTGGTCTGACGCGGCAGCTCGATCGCCAGCTCGACGGCCAGGAGGCCGAAGAGGGTGGTGAACTTGATGATCGGGTTCAAGGCCACCGAAGAGGTGTCCTTGAAGGGGTCGCCGACGGTGTCGCCGACGACGGTGGCGGCGTGGAGGGCGCTGCCCTTTTCCTTGAGCTCGACTTCGACGACCTTCTTGGCGTTGTCCCAAGCGCCGCCGGCATTGGCCATGAAGATCGCTTGGTAGAGACCGAAGAGGGCGATCGAGATCAGGTAGCCGACGAAGAAGAAGGGCTCCAGGCAGGCGAAGGCCAGGGTGCTGAAGAAGACCGTCAGGAAGATGTTGAACATGCCCTTCTGGGCGTAGATCGTGCAGATCTCGACGACCTTCTTGGAGTCCTCGATCGAGGCCTTCTCCTGGGTGCCGTCGAGCTTGATGTTGGCCTTGATGAACTCGACCGCGCGGTAGGCGCCGGTCGAGACCGCCTGCGTCGACGCGCCGGTGAACCAGTAGATCACCGCGCCACCCGTGATCAGGCCGAGGAAGAAGGGAGCGTGCAGGATGGTGAGGTACTGCATGTTGGCTCGCAGGCCGTCGGTGAGCACCATGATGATCGAGAAGATCATGGTCGTTGCGCCGACGACCGCCGTGCCGATCAGGACCGGCTTCGCGGTGGCCTTGAAGGTATTGCCGGCGCCGTCGTTCTCCTCAAGCATGGCCTTCGCCTGCTCGAACTGGACGTCCACGTTGTAATCGCGTTTCAGCTCCTGCTGAATGCCCGGTATCCCTTCGATCACCGACAACTCATACACCGACTGCGCGTTGTCGGTCACCGGTCCGTACGAATCGACCGCGATCGTCACGGGTCCCATGCCAAGGAACCCGAACGCCACCAACCCGAACGCGAACACGGCCGGGGCGAGCAT
>JBIOXX010000057.1:0-2016 GCA_044869875.1 bacterium
ATGCAAAAAGAAGGCCCGCCGCTGAAGCAACGGGCCTTTGCTTACCCACGAACGCTTTCCCTTCTTCTCTCAAGGAGTCTCGACCACGTTGAGAAAGGACTTCTGCATTCGAGGGGTCAGAATGGTCCAAACCACGACGCTGCCCTGCCGAATGAGGTAGGAGTCTCCCGGCAAATAGAGTTTCACGTCGCCGTTCTCGTCCTTCATGGTGAAGGCACCGATAAGCACCGTGCCGTGCTCGGTAAAGGGAAAGGTGATGCGGACCTGACTGGGGCCAGTGGCTTCGAAGTGGCCGGCGCTCATCGTCGGGGTCACGAAGTCGAAAGCGGCGAAGATCCGCAGATTCCCCCAAAGCACCTCACCCCCTAGGGCCGCCGGGTCAGGAAATTCCATCATCTGGGATTGCGGCAGAGGTTGGCCCAATTGGTAAGAGACTTGCTCGCCCACCGGCACATTGGGAGGAGGCGCCCCCTGGGCATGAGCCAGGCAAGGAAGGGAAAACATCATCGCCAACAAGAACATCCATCGTTTCATAACACATCTCCTTTTTCCGGAATGAATCGTTGTTGGCACCGATTCTAGGGAGCAGCGGCGGCGATGGAGTCACCCAAAATGGGGATTTTTCGATTGAGACCCCCGGCTCGAGGTCCTAGAATGAGGCCTTCCATGCTTAGCTCTGCGCAAAAAGACCGAGTGCTCATCGACTTGCTCCGTACTTGCTATGAGGCGACCGGCTTCGAAGAGTTCGGCGCTCAGGTGCTGCCTTCCTTGGAAAAGCTTTTCGACACCAGCACCTCCCTGCTCTTCCGTTGTGACGAGCAAGGCCGGCCCATCGCCATCGCCGGGCCCTTGGCCGAATGCCATCGTTATTACGCTGAAAATTATTATGCGGTGGACCCTTTTCACCCGCTGCTGCGGCAGCTCAATCCCTGGTTTTTGCATGTGCCCAGCCTGCCGGAGTGGAAAGAATTTTCGCGGCATCCGGCCCACACCTATTGCGCCAGCCACTACGACTTCGAGAATTTCATCCACTTGCGGATGAACGAGGGCGAAATGCATGCCCCCGGAATGGTCGGGATGCTGCTCGCCCGCGCCCACACCCAGCCCGACTTCAGTCCCCGCGAGCGGCAGACGCTATTGCACCTCATGCCGGCCTTGATCGCCTTGGCGAAACGGAGCGGGAAGTCTCGCCTCCCCGAGCCTTTACGCGAAGCCTTGATGGATTTTGGCGCGCGGCCCAAATTAGCCTTCGACGCTCACGGAAAATTACTCTGGGTTTCGGAGGGCGCCGCGCGCTTGCTCGACAGCGGCGGGGAAAAATCGAGCGCCCCGCCGGAAGCCCTGCAGGCCGCGGCCCGGCGTTTGGGAAACTTGCTCAAGAAAGAACCCAGCCCGGGCTTACCGATTCCTTCGCTCACCCTGCCCCGTCCCGACGGCCTTCCCCTCCGCGCGGATCTGCATCTCACCCACGCCTCGGGAGACAGCTTCGTCATCGTGGAGCTCGAAGAGCCCGGGGCCTCGCCGCAAATCGAACAAATCCGAGCCCGCCACGGCCTGACCCGGGCCGAAGCCCAAGTCCTTCATCTGATTTCCTTGGGCCTCCCCGACCGAGAGATCGGAAAACGGCTCTTCGTTTCCCGGGACACGGTGCACACCCATACCGGAAGGGTTTTCAGCAAGCTGGGAGTAAGCTCACGAGTCCAGGCGGCGCTGCTGGCGCGTGGGCATTGGGTGGAAACGGAAAACGAGGAAGACTCCTCTCACTTCCCGAAGAGCGGCAAGTAGGCGCCGTAGCCCTCTTTTTCAAGATCCTCGACCGGGATGAAGCGGAGAGACGCCGAGTTGATGCAATAGCGCTGGCCGCCCGGTCCCGGGCCGTCGGGGAAGACATGGCCTAGGTGGGAGTCGCCTTCCTTGCTCCGGACCTCGGTCCGAGGCATCAGCATCTTGTAGTCGGTCTTCTCGACGACTTGCTCCGTCTTCACCGGTTTGGTGAAGCTGGGCCAGCCGGTGCCG
>JBIOXX010000058.1:0-6745 GCA_044869875.1 bacterium
CGGAAGTGCTCCAGCGCCCGGTCGTAATTCTTGCGCTGGGCCTCGAGCAGGCCGAGGTAATAGGAGATCCGGTCGTTTTGGGGATTGAGCTGGAGGGCCTTGTTGAAGCGGTTGATGGCCTGGTCGAACTCCTTCATCTCGTAATAAATGAGGCCGATCCTCAGCTTGATCGGGATGTCGTGGGGCGCTAGGTGCTCGATGCGCAGCAAGATCTTCAAGGCTTCGGGATACTTTTTGTTGTCGAGATACAACTGGGCCAACGAGGCCAGGGCTTTCACGTCGTCGGGGTCGCGCTCCAGGACTTCGCGGAAAGCTGCGATGGCTTGGGCGCTGCGGTTGGCTTGGGCGGAGTAAAGGGTGCCGAGATAATAGTAGGCGTCGGCGGCGTCGGGATCGGTCTTGAGCAGACGCTGGACGGTGGCTACGGCCTTGTCGGTGTTCTTCTGCAGGGCGTATTCACGGGCCAGCATCGTGTAGCACTCGCTCTCGTTGGCTTGGAGGCGGATGCAGACCTCGTACTCCGCAATGGCTTTTTCGCTCTGCTGCTTCACCGAGTAGAGCTTGCCGCGCAGCAAATGGAGGCTGGAATTGTTCGGGTCGAGCTCGAGGGCTTTGTCGATCTCGAGGCCGGCCTGCTCGAACTGATTTCCCTGGGCCAGGTTGCGGGCCAGCTCGCCATGGAGGTAGCTCGAGTTGGGATCCTCGTTCATCGCCTTGCGCAGGGCCTCGATCGAGAATTGCTCCTGATCGCGGAGCTCGTGAAGCCGGGCGTCGATGTAATGGAGGGCGCTGTTGCCTTCGGGCTCGACGTCGCCGGAGGCGAAGAGCGGGTTCTTCGGCGTGGTGCCGGCCGCCAAGTTAGAGCTGGCACGGGCCTGCGGCTTGGACCCCGTCGCACAGGCCGCTGCGGAAAACAGCCCCAAGCCCAAGATGAAAATGCCAAGCGGTCGGCGAAATTTCAAACCCATAACTTCTATATCCTATTGAAGCCGAAGCCTCTTCCTACGACAAGTGAGGAAAGGGGCGAAAGAGCCTTTTTTCGGCTTATTTTAGGCGCCGGGCGGCCAGAAAATACTCTTGGTTGCCCTTGTCGCCGGCAATGGCGGCGGGGGCCGTTCCCACGACCTCCAAACCCGAGGCGGCGGCGAAGCCCGCCAGGTCCTGGACGATGGCCAGCCGTAAGGCCTCGTCCCGGACAATTCCACCCTTGCCGACCTGATCCCGGCCGGCCTCGAACTGGGGTTTCACCAAAAGAAGTACGGCCAAGGGCCCGGAGCTGGCCTTTAAGACTGGGGGCAGTACCAGCTTGAGCGAGATGAAAGAGACATCAAAAACGGCGAGGTCGATCGGCTCCGGCAAATCGGCCGGGCTCAAGTGCCGGACATTGAAATTTTCTCGTGAAATCACCCGGGGATCGGCTCGCAGCCGGTCGTGAAGCTGGTGGGTTCCGCTGTCGAAGGCATAGACCCGCTTGGCGCCTCGCTGCAGCAGGCAATCGGTGAAGCCGCCGGTCGAGGCTCCGATGTCGAGGCAGACCTGGTCGGAGGGATCGAAGCCGAAATCTTCCAAGGCCTTGGCCAACTTGACGCCGCCCCGCCCGACATAGGGATGGTCCGGCCCCTTGACCCGAATGGGGTCCTCGGCCTGGAAGCTTTGGGAGGATTTTTCGATGCGGCGGTCGCCGACGTAAACCAGGCCGGCCATGACCAGGGCCTGGGCCCGCTCCCGGCTGGGGGCGAGGCCAAGCTGGACCAAGAGATGGTCGATGCGGATTTTAGGCGTAGGCATCGAGGATCATCTTCTCGGTCGTCGGCCAGTCGATGCACTTGTCGGTGACCGAGACCCCGTACTTAAGCTGGCTTAAGTCCTTGGGAATGCTTTGGTTGCCCTCGGACAAATTACTCTCGACCATCATTCCGACGATCGAGCGGTTTCCGCCCTTCACCTGGGAGACGACGTCGGCGAAGACCGCCGGCTGCTTGCGGTGATCCTTGTTGGAGTTGCCGTGGCTGCAGTCGACCATGATCGAAGCCCGGAGCCCGGCCTTTTCCAGCTCCTGCTTGCAGCGGGCGATGCTGGCGGCGTCGAAATTGGGCTGGCTCTCGCCGCCGCGGAGGACGATGTGGCTATAGGGATTGCCCTTGGTCTGAAACACCGAGATCCGTCCTTCGGGATCGATCCCCAGGAAAGAGTGGGGCGCCAGCGCCGACTTCATGGCGTTGATGGCGACTTGGATATTGCCGTCGGTTCCGTTCTTGAAGCCCACCGGCATCGAAAGGCCGCTGGCCATCTCGCGGTGGGTCTGGGACTCGGTGGTTCGGGCGCCGATGGCCGACCAGGAGATCAACTCCGAGAGATACTGGGGAACGATCGGATCCAAGGCCTCGGTGGCGGTGGGCAGGCCCATCTCGGTGAGCTGAAGCAAAAGCTTTCGCGCGATCTTGATCCCTTCCTCGATGTGGAAGGAATCGTCCATGAAGGGGTCGTTGACCAGGCCCTTCCAGCCGACGGTGGTCCGAGGTTTTTCGAAATAAACCCGCATCACCAGCAGGAACTTGTCTTGCACCTGGTCAGCCAGCTTTTTCAGCTTTTCGGCGTACTCGAGGGCGGCCTTGGTGTCGTGAATGGAGCAGGGGCCTATCACGACGAAGAGCCGGGAATCCTTGCCGTCGAGGATGTTCCGGATGATATCCCGGCCTTCGGCGACCACTTGGCGCGATTTTTCCGAGACTGGGAGCTGGACCTGAACCTGCTTCGGCGTCGGCAGCAGGCTGTAGCCAGCCACATTGACGTTGACTAGATTGATTTCGCTCATATTTTCGATCCTAACGTCCGAAAAAGCCCGCCGACAAGGGATTTTCGTCGATTGACGCACCTTGGCTGGGAGGGACCGCCGATATTCCTCATAGAAGCTTAATTGATGATTGAGGTGTACAAATGGATAGCCCTGAAGTGACCCCAATGCCGAATTTCCAAGAAGAGCTAGCCAAGAAGGTCCTGGCCGATCCCGGCCTGAAACGCCTAGCCCACTTGCCCTTCTTGACTCTCTTTTATCTCCATTTCCAGCGCAACCTGGTGACGACGCCGGTGACCGCCCTCGAGCTGGCCGCCTATCTCGGCGTCGACGTCAAGGTTTCGGAAGGCATCCTGACCTATCTGAAAGATCAGGGCATCGTCCGCGAGTTCAAGCAGGATCTTCCGGCTTATACCCTGCAACGGGAATTGCATGAGCTGAAAGTCCTCGAGCTCTTGCCCCTGCTCAGTCGCTTTTTCGAGCTATTCCAAGTAGTGGATCCGGTCTCCACCGCCGTTCAAGTGGCCGAGGCCGACGAGAAGTACCGCCGGATCTACTCCGAGCTGGCCAGCGAGATCCTCACGCTCTTCGGCAAGCAGCCGGTCAACGAGCTGCCGATTTAAGTGACATGACAATGTCATCCTGAGGAGCGAAGCGACGAAGGACCTGCGACTGCCCAAGGTGGACCATCTGACTTAGGCAGTCGCAGATCCCTTGTGCCCGTAGTTTGGGTATTCGCTACGCTCAGGATGACAGTGCCTTCTCGATACGACTTAGAGTCTTTTCTTTTCCCAACACCGATATCACGTCGAAGATCCCAGGACTGATCGTTGAGCCGGTGAGGGCCGAGCGCAGCGGCTGGGCGACTTTGCCAAGCTTGAGCGAATTCTTCTCGGCGAATTGATTGAGGGCCGCGGCTACCGAATCGTGGCTGAAATCCTCGAGCCCAGCCAAGACCGACTTCAGTTGATCGAGGATTTGCTTGCCGTTTTCGTCGAGCCCCTTTTTGCGAGCTTCTTCTTGGATCTCGATCTTTTCTCGGAAATAGAAATCGGCCATCTCGGCCAACTCGGCCAAGGTTTTCACTTTTTCTTGGCAGGAGCCGAGCGCCCGGGCGGCGTATTTCTCGTCTTCGATTTTTAATCCCCGCTTTTCCAAAAAGGGCCGAGTGGCGGCGAGCAGCTTTTCCGGCGTGTAGGCCCGGATCCAAAGGCCGTTGAGCCAGAGGAGCTTTTCGGGATTGAAGACCGCCGCCGATTTGCCGACCGCCGCGATGTCGAAGAGCTCGACCAATCTTTCGAGAGAAAAGACTTCTTCATCGCCGTGGGCCCAGCCCAGGCGAACCAAATAATTGAGCATCGCCTCGGGCAAGTAGCCCTGCTCTTGATAGGCCAGGACACTGGTGGCGCCGTGGCGCTTGCTCAAGCGGGCCTTGTCGGCGCCCAGGATCATCGGCACGTGGGCGAAAACCGGCGTCGGGTAGTCGAAGGCCTGGTAGAGCTGGATCTGGCGCGGCGTATTGTTGAGGTGGTCGTCGCCGCGGAAGACGTGGGTGATTTCCATCGTCACGTCGTCGACCACCACGACGAAGTTGTAGGTCGGCGTGCCGTCGGTCCGGGCGATGATGAGGTCGTCCAATTCGGCGTTGTCGAATTCGACCCGGCCCTTGATCAAGTCCTCGACGACGGTTTTGCCCTCGTCTTCGGAACGGAAACGGATGCAGTGGGGCTTCGGGTCCTGGGCGGCTGCCTCGGGCGAAATTGCCCGGCAAGTGCCGTCATACTTGGGCTTGCGGCCTTCCTTCATCGCGGCCTGGCGCTTTTCCTCGATCAGCTCCGGCGGGCAGAAACAGCGGTAGGCCTTGCCCTCGTCGAGCAGTCGCTTCAAGTGGGCTTGGTGGATCTCGCTCCGCTGCATCTGGAAATAGGGGCCCTCATCGTAGCTCAAGCCCAGCCATTCCATCGCCTGGAGGATCGACTGGATGTACTCCTCGGTGCTGCGCTCGCGATCGGTGTCCTCGATCCGGAGGATGAATTTTCCGCCGGTCTTTTTGGCCATCAAATAGTTGTAGAGCGCGGTGCGGGCGCCGCCGATGTGAAGGTGGCCGGTGGGCGAGGGGGCGAAGCGGTAGCGGTTCATGGCAAATCTCTTTGACTTATTTTTTGAGAGCGGCGACCAAGGCCGCCACGCTTTCATACACGATCTTGCGCTCGGCGATCTCGATGACTTCGACGAGGACCTCTTGGCGCTTGACGCGGTAGACGATGCGATAGCCGGAAACCCGGTAACTATGCAACCCTTCCAATTGTTCTTTCAGGGGCTTTCCTAAGGTCGGGTCGCGCTCGAGTTCTTCAAGCGCTTTGCGAATCTTGCTTTTGATGTCGAGATGGAGCTTGCGTAGATACCCTTGGAGGTGAGGCGCGAGACGAACGCGGTATTTCTTCATTTCTTGAAGACTTCCGAGATGGTTTTCCCCTTCCCGCCGCGGTTAAAGTATTCTCGGCCCTTCCGGATTTTGCGGAGCAACTTGGGATCGGAAAGTATTTCGATCGTTTCTTTCCAGGATTCCCATTCTTCGTAGCCGATGATGACGGCCGAAGGTTTGCCGTTTTTGGTGATGATGTATTCTTGGCCTAACTTGCTGGCGCGGCCGATGTATTGAAGCAAGTGGGGGCGAAGGGCGGTGACCGGGACGATTTTTTGTTCCATAAATTAACCTCTCCTAGTGCTACTGAATTATGTACCACTTGTCAATCGAGCCGGACGATCTTATTGCACGACTATCCCGGCGTAGCCGACGACGCCGGAATAATCGCCGGTCACGTCGCCGCTGGTGGCGTGCTTGACTAGCTCGGCCCGGGTGGCCCCGAGCTTCTTGGCCGCCGCCAGCATGCAGGTGGCCGGGATGATCCCGCACATCGAGATGTGCTCTTCGTGAACCGTCCGATAGAGCAGCTCCGGGTCGAGCGAGAGGACGGCGTCGATAGCCCGCTGGTCCTTGAGCAGGGTTCGTTCCTGGGACTCGTAATGGTTCATGTCGCTGGAAGCGACGATCAGGATCTTCTCTTGGCTCTCTTGAATGAGCTGAGCCAAGCCCTCGCCCAAGCTTTGGCATTCGCCGAGCCGGAAATGGGAGAGGCAGAGCGGAACGAAGCTGAAGCCGGGATGGGCGACTTGCAAAAAGGGCAATTGGACTTCGAGGGCGTGTTCTCGGCGATGAGCCGCCGAATCTTCCTCCAGCCAGGGGACCAGTTCGACCAAGCGTCGGGCCAAGTGGGCATCGATCGGCGCTTCGCCGAGCGGCGTGTTCCAGGAGCCGTATTGGTTGATGGCGGCGTAGGCGCCGGCCCCGGTGTGGTTGGGACAGAGGACGATCAACTTGTCCGGAATTTCGATTCGCGAGAGGACCGCGCCGGCGACGTGGCCCGAGTACATGTAACCGGCATGGGGCGAAACGACGCCGATGGCTTCGACCTTAGCGGCCGAGGGCCGGAGGTAGTTCTCGACCTCTTGGCGCAACCGCGAGGGGTTGGCGGGGTAGAAGGTTCCGGCGACGGCGGGTTCGCGAAGCATGGTGTGAATTTTGGCAAGGCTTTTGCTTTTTCGGAAGGGAAATTCTGACGAAAGGATTTCCGATGTCTCAAATTCCCTCCGATCCTGTCTATTGTTCCGGTGAACGCTGGAAATACAAGGCGCCGCCGGGACAAGAGGACTCTCGCCTGGTCGTCTTGGGTGCCGAAGAAATCGAAGGGATCGGCTGGGTCATCCACATTTCGGTCGAAGGCCTCCGAATTCCCGCCCCGAACGTCAAAGGCGGCTTCGTGACCGAGATCATGCATTTTCCGGTTTCGTTGGTGAGCTTCGAACAAGCCTTGATTGCGGAAGACAAGGCGCGCTTTGCCCCGGTCGTTTTTCCCAATCTGGGTTACGAAACATGGAAAGAGAACAATG
>JBIOXX010000059.1:0-2924 GCA_044869875.1 bacterium
CGTCATCAAATTCGGGTTCATCTGGCAGCAATCGGACATCCTCTACTCGGCGATCAACTCTATGGCGGCCCCAAAGCAAAACGAATCGGGCTCCACGCTTTGGAATTGAGTTTCGAACACCCTTTCGGCGGAGAAGAAATCCGCATCGTTGCCCCACAGCCCCAAGATTTTCCGCGCGGCGCATTGAAGTAAATCCCCAACGACTTTTCGCGCCCAAGCCTCTTCGGGAGCGGGTGGCTCGGGGACGGGGCCCCCACCGCCCGCAAGCTTTAGCGAGGACGGTGGGGTGGCACCGAGACAGGCCCTGCTCCCGCTGTCCAAGCCCCTTCGAAACCTATTTCGATTTGAACTCCAGACCCTATAGCCCCCCGCGTCAAAAGCTTTCGCTCGCCGAGATCCCCAGCCTTAAGGCTATAATTGACGCATGGCCCATACCCCACCGAAACTCGCCCTGGTGCTCTCCGGCGGCGGCGCCCGCGGCGCCTACGAAGCCGGGGTCCTGAATTACATCCGGACGATGATGCCGACCTCGGTCAAGCGCCGCCATTTCGACATCCAGTGCGGGGCCTCGGTCGGCGCGATCAACACCTGTTTCATGGTGGCCACCGCCCACGACTACGAGCTCCAAGCCAAGCTGCTCCGCGAGCTTTGGCAGAACGTCCGCGATTCCAATATCTACCGGACCAATTTCAAGGCGGTCCTCGGCTTCATCACCAAGAGCTCGGCCGGCGTCCTGCTCAAGCTGATCCGGGGCAGCGGCCGCGGTTCGCCGCACTTCCCCGGTTTCCTCGACACCGAACCCTTCTTGCCTTTCATCTCGACCCTCTTCCCCTGGAAGATGATCAGCAAGAACATCCATGCCGGCTATGTCCAGGCCCTCTCCATCGTCGCAACCAATGTGCTCACCGGCCGGATGGAGCTCTTCGTCCAGAAGCACCTCGACTGCGACTATCACGGCGACCATGTCGTTCATTTCACCAAGATCCGACCGGAGCATGCCCGGGCCTCGGCGGCGATACCGGTCATCTTCCCAACCGTTTTGATCGACGGCATCCCCTATACCGACGGCGGCCTGCGCCTCAACACGCCGCTCTCGCCGGCGATTCACCTCGGTGCCGATAAAATCTTGGTAATCGGCCTCAATCACCGCGCCGGTCCCAACGAGGCCGCTCCGCAGGTTGGCGAGGTCGGGCGCCATGCGGCGCTGGGCCAAGTCCTGGGCCGGGTGATGAACTCGGTTTTCCTCGACAAGATCCACTACGACATGGAGCAGCTCCACCGGATCAACAAGCTCATCTCCTGGAGCGAGGAGCTCTACGGCAAGGACTTCCTCAAGGACGTCAACAAGCGGATCGCCCGTCGCGGCGCCAAGGGCGACCTGGCCGAGCGGGGCTTGAAGAAGATCGAGGCCCTGCGAATCCGGCCTTCCCGGGACGTCGCCGAGCTCTTCCGGGAATGCTACCGCGAGGCCGATCGCAAGTATTTAAGCACCTTCGAGAAGTTCCTGATCCGCTTTCTGGACGTCGATCCCGAGAGCGGGGTCGACTTCCTCTCCTATATCAGCTTTACCCCGGCCTACCTGGGCCGGCTCCTCGACCTCGGATTTGAGGACGGAAGGCGCCATCACAATGAGTTGAAAGCTTTCTTGGAGGAGTAGTATAAGGTGCAAGACTCAGAGAATAGACCCGAAGGAGGCCCCATGAAGAAAATCGAAGCGATCATCAAACCTTTCAAGCTCGATGCGGTTAAGGAAGCCCTGCAGCAGGCCGGCGTCATGGGCCTCACGGTCACTGAAGTCAAGGGCTTCGGCCGCCAAAAGGGCCATACCGAGCTCTACCGCGGCGCCGAATACGTCGTCGATTTCCTGCCCAAATTAAAGCTTGAGGTGGTCGTTAACGACGCCGAGGTCTCCAAGGTCGTCCAGACCCTGGAGCAAAGCGCCAAAACCGGCCAAATCGGCGACGGCAAGATCTTCGTCGTCCCGATGGAGCAAGTCATCCGGATTCGGACCGGCGAATCGGGCAGCAACGCGATCTAAATCGCCAAGCTTGACCCCGGCATCGGTTATACGTAGATTTACCTAAAGCTACGTATAACCATGGAAAAGCTCCCGCTCGAAACCCAGACCCTCTACGCCGAGTTCTTGGAACGCCTCGCGGCGGCCGAAGCTCATCGCTCGGTCGGTCACCTTTCCGGCTCCTTCATCACCAAGGCCGTCAAAGGCGGCACTTACCATTACTTCCAGTATTCCGACCCCGGCGGTCAACTTCGCCAAATTTATCTGGGCAAGGACAGCCCGGCGCTCAAGCGGGCTTTGGCCGGTTTCCAAAAAAAACGAGTCGACGCCCAGCTCGAGGCCAAAGGACTGCAGCGCTTGGCCGCCCAGCTTCGGGCCGGCGGAGCCTTGGCGAGCGACAACGCCTCGGCCCGGGTGCTCAAGGCCCTTTCCGACGGCGGAGTCTTCAAGCTCGGCGGAGTCCTGGTCGGGACCCACGCCTTCGCGATCTTGGGAAATTTGCTGGGCTATCGCTGGGAAGGGGCGGGGCTGCGAACTCAGGACGTCGACATCGCGGCCGATCCGGTGCTTCCGGTCGCAGTGCCCGAGCTATCGCCTGACGTGCCGAAGATCCTCGAAAGCCTGGCGATGGGCTTCCTTCCGGTCCCGCCGCTCCACCATTCCCAGCCGTCGACTTCGTTCAAGGTGCGAGGTCAAGCCCTCCGGGTGGATTTATTGACGCCGGGCTCGCTGACCAAGACCAAGTCCTGGGTGCCGGTTCCCCGATGGAACGCCGCCGCCCAAGCCCTGCCTTACCTCGATTACTTGCTGGAAGACAGCTTGGCCGGTGCCGTCGTCGACGGTGGCGGCATCTTGGTGAACGTCCCGGCGCCGGGGCGTTACGCCTTGCATAAGCTCATCACTTCCC
>JBIOXX010000060.1:0-2133 GCA_044869875.1 bacterium
CTCAAGTTTTCCTGTTTCTTGATGCACAACACCTTTGTTTGGTTAGGACCTTTCGAATCTCCCGCTTCGATGATTTCAAACACCGAGGGAAACTGAAACACGAGATATTCTTCTAAGCTCATGGACCTTCCGCCTGAAAGGAAAACGGTGCTTCTCGGTCCGTGACTTTCGGTAATCCAAGCCTTTTTTTCCTCGCTGAACTTACGATCGGTGCTAGCAAATACTATAAAGGCTTCGCCACTCGAGCCGAGATTTCGATAATATTGCTCGATCAACTGGACGCGACTTCCGGAATAATAGTAGGCGCCAAAAACATCGGAGATGACTTCATATCCACCGGGCAATTTTGGCAACTCAGCCTCGGCGAATCCGACTTTATAATGAAACCTCCCTGAGTCGACTACGCTCTGGTAGGCTTGGGCGAGACGCACCATCGCCCTCTCTTCCCAACCCGGGAGACGAAGGGGCCTTCCATCCTCCAATAAACGGACACAATCTTCTATTTTCAGGCCGAGATTGATTAAAGTGCCGATCAGAATTCTTTCGGTTAGACCCTCCGGTTGTCGGTTAAGGATGGGCGCCCAATTGTCTTGGCCATTGATGACAGTCACTCGGACGTTGGGCTTAGTGTATGCAGCTTTGAAACCGGCTCTGCTATATCCACCGCCGACGTCGAGCCAGCGAAATTCAACATCGGATTCCACGCGCGCCTTAAAAGCACCTCCAAGAAGATCAACATACTGGTGCAAATACCGGTCATTGGGATTTCTATAATCTTTAGTGGCTTTTTGCGCATTCTTATTGAAGATAGCTATCTCCGCGGTGGGCTTGAACATCGACGAGTCTTCCTTGCCGAACAGGTCGTCCAACGACCCATACTCGCCATTGATATCAGAATGCTTGGCGCGCGAACGGAGGTAAGAAACTGGAAGGTTCTTTTCTAAAGCGTATTGGACCTCTTGGCGACCGATCGGACCGCCACCCAGAGCAATAATTCCTCCCAATCGGTCCCTAAAATCCTGGCTTAGGTATATTTTGGTGGGGCCCACCGGCTGGCCGTCGGCGATCCCACCCCAATGAATGGCATCCTTGCCCTGCACATCCTTATAATAATCGGTCGGTATATACCGAACATAGTCGACATAAGAGTCCACCCCACCGTTCCACTTCGTGACAATCACATCGCTCTGCACCGCAAGCAAGGGAACTCCGTGAGTCCCTTTCAAGTAGCGCATGACATGGGCGATGTCGGGCTTATCCGGATTAAAATTGTCTCCGCCAAAAATCGCCAACCATTTCCCCTTGCCGTATTTCGCATTCAAGTTCTCAACCAAGCGGTCGAGTTTCGGGAAAACCTCACCTTCAAGATCGGCATACTGCCCCTTGCTACCGTGTCCAATGAAAAGAAAACTGGCCTCGTAAGCGTCGACCAAATTCAAAAGCTCTTCATCGTTATGAAGTCGTTGGGTCTCGGTTCTTGATTGGCGATCGGAATCGAATCCGCCTAAGCCGTCGACCCCCAGGAGCATCCACATCGGGGCGAGGAGCGGATTGAGGTAAGGATATTTCTCGCGGCGCTTGCCGGGCGCGGGAGCTTCACTCGGTCCGGGTTCTTCGGCTGTCTTTTTTTCGGCCTCGACTTCGACTTGGCCTTGGAAGTTCTTGGCGATGGCGCCGATCTGAAAGCCACCCCCGGCCAAGCAGAGCTTGAAAAGCTCCTTGATCTCGGTCGGACTCAAGGCATTGGCCTTGCCGTCCAAGGTCTTGCGGAGCTGTTGGTCGACAGCCTCTTCGAGGGTTTCGAGTCCGGTGTCGCCGGCGAGACGAGCCAAGCCGCCCGGATTGAGGTAGCGGGCAGCCAGATTTTTTAGGGTGTTGCCCTCCAAGGCCTGGCCGACGCTGCCGGCCGCCGGCATCACCAGGGCCATCGAAGCGCCGGTGGAGACGGCGTCCTTGGTCCAGTTGCCGATGGTGTCGCGCTCGGTCCGAACCTCGCCGGTGGAGACGGCAACGGCGTTCTCGGCCGTCGCCATGTAGGCGCCCCAGAAGAAGCCGCGGAGCATCTTGTCGGCTAAGAAGAGGGCTTCGGCGCCTTCGACGGCCAAGCTGGCGCCGCGGGTGGCCTGGGCGGTG